>JAZDOF010000378.1:0-7480 GCA_043799015.1 Pseudomonadota bacterium
TTTCTTCCCCGGCGCGCCGTGTGCCCTTAGCAGTTTTACCACTGCCGTGCTACCATGCTTTCGAGCATGATCCAGTGCAGTGCCTCCTGCGATGTCCTTGGCGTGTGTATCTGCCCCGCGGTCCAACAAGAGCTGCACCACTGAAACATGGCCGCCCTCAGCCGCCGCCATCAGTGCCGTCTTGTCGTGGTTTCCCACCCGATTTATGTTTGCCCCGCGGCCCAACAAGAGCTGCACCACTGAAACACGGCCCATCGTAGCAGCCCAGCTTAGAGCCGTATGACCGAACTCGTCCGCTAGGTCTATTGCAGCGCCGCGATCCAACAGGAGCCTCACCACTGAAGCATGGCCACCCGCAGCGGCCATCGTCAGTGCCGTCCGGTAACCACCACTACGCCAACTATAGGCATTCCAATCTATTGCAGCCCCGCGGTCCAGCAAGAGCGTCACCACTGGCCCATGACCATTCCCAGCCGCCCGCATAAGTGCCGTCCAGCCCTTTTCGTTTTCGTGCTCTATGTCCGCGCCGCGGTCCAACAGGCGCGTCACTTCATCCAAGCAGCCCGTTTCCGCCTCCTTAAGCAACTGCCCGTCCAAAGCAAAATCTGTCGCCCGTTTGGGTGCAGGCACATGGGGTGACGGCTGAGTTGGTGATGTCTGCCCCAAAGAAGTCACGGCCCTTGCTGGGGGCCGTATCGGGGTTGCTGGAACCGCTGCTTTTCCTGGAGCACCGCCCGCCTCCAGTAGCTTCACCACTTCGGCGTGACCCTTCGCGCGAGCCCGATCCAAGGCGGTGTCTTTCCAATGGTCCTTGGCGTGTGTGTCCGCGCCACGTTCCAACAAGAGCTGCACCACTGAAGCATGGCCTTCGGCAGCGGCCCACATCAGGGCCGTCCAGCCCTCGCTGTCCTTTGGGTCTATTGCAGCTCCGCGGTCCAACAAACGCTTCACTTCATCCAACCGGCCCATGTCGGCGGCCTGAAGCAATTGTTCGTTCAAAGCAGGATCGGTTACCGGTTTGGCGACCGAAACGTGGGGTTGGATAGGGGCAGGCGAAGGAACGCTCGACGCCTGCACGATCTCCGATACTCCGCCGTTTCTTCGTGCCCGATCCAGGAGCTTCTCCGCATCAGGATGGGCTGGTGAAAGGCTGAGAATGTCTTCATATAGCCTGACGGCTTTGTTCCAATCGTCGTTCTTTTCAGCCCGATCGGCTTCTTCAAAAAGAGACGCTATCTTCTTATCCGTGTATGAAACGGGTGGCGGGACCGAAACGAACGATGCAGCAGAAGAAATCTGTACCGAGTCTTCGACAGGGGATTTCTTTATGGGAGGCGGGGGAACGAACTTGATCTTTATCGGCGGGACCTCGACGAAATCGGCATCTCGGATGTTCTCCGGCCGCATGCCGACCGTCGTGCCCCTGAGTATGACGCCCACGAGAATGGGGTCAGTGCCGGGAAACGCCTCTATGGCAATCTTTTCCGACTCGTTGGTAGCCTCCACCACAACATTGCGAATCACAACCCCGTGACTCGTTATCCTGATCGTGGGCGATTCCTTCCAGCCTATCCAGGTGGCCTTGCCCGCACCTTCCAGCGTAAGCGGCTTGTCGATGACAACTTGACCGAAGTACTCACCGGGAGGGAGATTCAATACGCCGTTTGTCCTCTGGTCAAGGATCATTTGCCGAATTTTGGACGGCACCGGGGCGGAGGGTTGAGGCGCGGGAGGCTCCAGCTTCTTCACCCCGAGATCAAGGATTGTCTTGTTCCTGCACTTGGGACACGTTACGTTGAAACGAGTCTTGCCCTGGGGAAACCTATCGGGCGGTATCTTTCTGCCGTAGCCGCAATGACTGCATAGGAAATCAACAGGATCTTGGACGCTGGTCATTGATTTGTACTCCGGGAGTAATCGTTCACCGCGATGACAAGAAAAAGCGAACCACCAAGGCACAAAGACACTAAGAAATCAACGGATTGCCGAACCCGGTTATCGGATCTGCTTGAGCCGGACCTTGTCAAATCACCTCGTTGTTTCCTCATGCGTCGCTTCATGTCTTGGTGGGGCAATTCTCTCCCCTGCTGCCCTGCAACAAGCATCTCGGTGAACACCGACGATTTCTTTTGGGCTACAACATGGATTATATATAGACGATCATCCTTCATAGGGGTACAGCCTCCTGCCGGACCCGTTCCCGAATGTGCGGATGCAAAGCCGGCACCGTAACCACATGGACCCGCTTACCCAGGAGTTCTTCAAGATCAACCGTCAGTCCTGCCGGAAACCACGGTGAATGATCGCCGGCGACATCGACAAGCAGGTCCACATCGCTGCCTGCGCCTTCTTCGCCACGGGAATATGATCCAAATATTCGTACGTTGACTGCTCCGTGTTTCTGCGCAATTCGGAGAATTTCCAGTCGCCGGCTCTTGATAAAATCATTCATTTCCATAGCGGGGCCTTTCAGACGGTTGGATGTAAGCGCTCAGTCATGTTCACTCTTCCCTGTACGAATCTCCTCGATGATACTATCCAACGACAAATCGTCGAGCCATTGTCCGCGCTCCTCGGTGTAGTCGCCGGATCGCATGGAGAATTGGCCGAGAAAGCGAATGGTATCCACCACTCCTATTTCCCTGGTTAGGACCTGGATGGCCCTCTCACTTATTTCCGACAAGGACCGGACCGTCGAACTCATTACGGCGCCTCCATTACAGCCCGAGCGGACGAGACAGCGCTATGGGTGGGGCTTTGGCCTTTAGCCGATCGCCTCTCATAGAGGAACGGCCTCGCTCATCACCCGCTCTTTGACCCTCGGACGCAAACCCCGTTCACTAGCCACGTCAACCTTGCAGCCGAGCAGTTCTCCAAGCTCGATGATCAAGGCAGCGTGATCCAACAACGTGGTCCCCGGTGTAAACGTCACCAACAAGTCGACGTCGCTCTTCTCGTCCGACTCACCCCGAGCGACCGAGCCGAATATCCTCACGTTACGGGCCCCGTGAGTCGCGGCTATGCGGAGAATTTCCTCACGTTTTTCTCCCAGAAGCTTTTCGATTCGCATGGTCGGGAATCCTCGGTTTCTTGATCATTCGGGCTTCCAGAAAGAAACGGTGGGACCGGCGGGCTGCCGGTTCTCACTCCTCGACGCCTGCCTCCTACGGTAGTACCGGCAGCCGGCCGGTACGGATGAGTGGTGCGTTGAAGACCGGCGGGACGCCGGCGCTACCATGTCGGCTTCCACAATTCCCTACGGATGCCCGGCCGTTGTTCCTCATTACGGACAATAACTCCGTCACTTGCCATATCTCTAACATACATCCGCCGCGGCCTCAATTCCGGCGGAACCGTAACCGGTCCACGGAGCACGTCGGCGCCTCCCGATCAAAAAGTCAGATACCTCCGGCAAAGCCGGAGGCTTGAATTCGTGAACCGCTCAAAGCGGTTGAAATCTGCGTGCCACCTGAAGGTGGCATCTGCTCAAACGTATGATGTTGATTGATCCTTGTGTCCGCTTCTTCCTATTCCGTGACTTATTCACGAATGCCTTTTTTCGACTCCGGCAGCCGCTGACACGAGATTCTTCAGAGCAACTTTGTAGTTCCCAGGCTACGGCCTTTCGGAATCCACCCGATGTGGCACTTGCAGTCCCAGACAGCGTGACTTGAGATTGAGCACACATCCAACACCTGCTGTCCTTTTCCGCCAGTTTCAGCGGTTGAGAACGGGCGGACCATGTATACTCCCGGAACTGTCAAACTTTTTGAGTCCCCCGGCAAAGCCGGGGGTTTACCATTTCGGAATCGCAACCCTTACTGATTAATAAGTGTGGAAAAAATGAAATGCGCCGTGCGCATCGGACCGTGATCCTGTTTCCAGCCGACGTCGCCCCGCATACTCCGCATCACCGGTAGGCTTCCGGAGAAGGCTCAAAATGGGCTTGCCGGTCAGACTGTTCATCCTCATCCGGTTCCGTCCATGCGGGCGGACCAGTCCCGGTCGCTTCTGCATACAGGGTTTCCGGAGCTACGTCGATTTCATCACCCCACGTCAAGGTGCCAAGGTCTTCATTCATCGTGAAGCTGCGAAAAAAAGCCGGGTCTCTAAAACGTGCAAATACGCCCCTCCTGTTCAGATACTTCGAAAAATCAACTGAGCCTCGCGTCCCGTCATCAAACTCGATCTCGAGTGTGTACGGGCCTACGTAAACCGCACTAACGACGTCATGAATCATGGTTGCACTCCAGACTAAGGCAGGGGGTCGATCTTCCGCAATGGTCCGTTGTCTCGGCCTTCGACCGGTAGAGCCGCTAAATCACAGATTGATGGTAGACCATGGCATCAGACGAATCAAGGTACTATCCGTGCGGGAAAAGAGGTGTGGTATCGGCCGGCCCACGTTCGCGTCGCCTTTCTTGACTTAAGCCCGCCGGTTCGGTACTTTAGGTGTTCGGATGAGGAATAATACTGTCAGGAGAACCCCATGGCGGACAAGGATAAGACATCTCGGAAATCCATAGCTGCAACTTCGGTCATGAAAAAACTGCTGGCCGACCATTTTCACGGTTTGGATAAAGCCAAGAAGGAAGGAAGCCCCAAGGTCGCGTGGTGTACCTCCGTCGGGCCTGCCGAACTTCTACACGCGATGGGTTTCCTGGTATATTTTCCCGAGAATCACGGTGCGCTGCTCGGCGCCTCTCGTGTCGCGACGGACTACATTCCCCTCGCCAATTCCATAGGGTACTCGCCCGACATTTGTTCATACCTAACATCCGACGTGGGGGCCTTTCTAAAGGGGCAAACCCCGTTGACCAAGGCCTACGGGCTCGAATCCATCCCCAAGGCCGATGTGCTCGTTTACAATACCAACCAATGCCGCGACGTGCAGGATTGGTTTTCGTTTTACGCACGCGAATGGAACGTACCCATCGTGGGGATTCATACGCACCGCAACATACAAGCGGTGGAGAACTACCACGTCGAGGATTTGGCCGCTCAAATGAAGGCCATGATACCGACCCTGGAACAAGTGTCGGGGAACAAATTCGACATAGATCGACTCCGTGAAGTGGTGGCTTTGTCGCTGGCCTGCACAAAAAGCTGGCGCAAGGTGCTCGAATACGGTTCAGCCGTTCCTGCTCCCATTACATTTTTCGACGCTACGGTCCAAATGGCGCCCGCAGTGGTGCTGCGTGGACTTAAGGAAGCGGTGGATTATTACGATCTGCTTCTCGGGGAGCTCGACGGCCGCGTGGCGAACAAGACCTCCGCGGAGGAAGGCGAACGCCATCGCATCTATTGGGAAGGCATGCCCGTTTGGGGAAAACTGAGAGACCTGAGCGAGCTGTTCTCGTCCCTCAAGGCCAATGTCGTCGCATCCACGTATTGCAATAGCTGGATCTTCGATGCATTCGATCCCAAGGAACCGTTCGAGTCCATGGCTCGAGCCTATACCGAGCTGTTCATAGTTCGGGATGAATCGTACAAAGAAAAATATATGGAGCAATGGATCACCAAATTCTCCATCGACGGTATCGTGTTCCATGACGCCCGAACATGCCCCAATAACTCCAACAGCCGATACGGCCTACCCCAACGCATGACAAAACGCTTGGGAATACCTTCCTTGGTGATTAACGGAGACCTCTGCGACCTCCGGTGCTATTCCGAAGAACAAACCCATACCAACATCGAGGCGTTCATAGAGCAACTGGACGAAAAGCGATAATAACCAAATTCCTATGGAAAATGCGTCTCCGGGGGAAGGACCTTCTTGAAAGAAGGTCCTTCCCCCGGACCCCCATCCCCAAGAACTTCCAATTATTGCGGCCATGGCAGATAGTTACCAGGCATTGGCGGTTTCAGACATAGAGGATGGGAACGCATTTCGCCCTTCGAGGTTAACTTGTATGCGTGACACAATTTCAGGCGGGATCGATGTGGGCTCCTGCTCGACCAAAGCGGTAATAGTTGATGGAAATGAACGTATTCTTGGCAGCAGCGTGGTGTACTCCGGCACCGATTTCGAAGCCGCATCGGTTCTTGCATGGAATGAGGCCGCTGCCACAGCGGGAATCGACGGATCGGACGTGAAATCCATCGTTGCAACGGGATACGGACGCAAAAGCGTGCCCATCGGTACGAAGACGGTTACGGAAATCTCGTGCCACGGCCGCGGGGTGCTGCGTTATTTCCCGGGGCCGTTGACCGTAATAGACCTCGGTGGGCAGGACAACAAAATCATCAAACTGGACAAGGAAGGCCACCGGGTGAGCTTCAAGATGAATAGGAAATGCGCCGCGGGGACCGGTGCTTTTCTGGAGGAAATGGCCCTGCGAATGAGATTGGGGGTGGAAGACCTGAACGGCCTGGCGGTCCGCGCTGACGGTGAAGTTGCTCTCGGCAGCTATTGCACCGTGTTTTCCGCGACGGAAGTCCTGGAGAAAATCAAGGCCGGACATCCCGTGGACCGGATCGTACGTGGCCTTTTCCGCAGCGTGGCCAAACGTGTGCTCGAAATGGATACCCTCACCGATACGGTGGTCTTGACCGGAGGGGTCATCGACCATAACCCCTTCCTCGCGAAAATCCTCGAAGAACAGGCATCCGTGACGGTTCATGTCCCACCGCGGCCTCAAATCATCGGGGCATTGGGCGCGGCGCTATACGCCTTGGAGGAAAACGGAAAGCCGTAAAGGCGAAGAGTCGCCAAGGAATGAACCGGGGTAGGGACCTTCTTGAAATAAGGTCCCTCCCCCGGACCCCCTTCCCCAAGAACTTTCAAGTATTTACCGGTTCGATTCAGCACCCGGCCCTCTCCACCAGTTCCACGATATCCATAACCTGCACGGGTTTGCCCTTGCCGACGTCCGCCACGCCGTCCTCCATCATTATGAGGCAGTAGGGACAAGCGGTAGCAACGATCGAGCAACCCGTGTCGACGCATTGTTCGGCCCGTTCCCGGTTGATGCGTTTGCCCGATTCGCGTTGCCACATTCCGCCGCCGCCCGCTCCGCAACAGAAGGTTCGTTCCCCGAAGTTGCGGGGTTCCAACAGCTTGAGCCCCGGCACCGCCTCCATAACCGTACGCGGTTCACGCCATATACCGTTCACCCGGCCGAGATAACACGGGTCATGGAAAGTTACCGGACCCTGTATGGCGCCGTTGAGTTTCAGCTTGCCGTTGCGGGCTTGATTCGCCAACCACTCTGCGGCGTGGGTCACCGGCACGGTTAAGCCGAAATCGACGTATTCGTTCGTTAACGTATTGTAACAATGGGGACAGAGCGTCACGACCTCCGCGGGATTGTAGGCCTTGAGCTTTTCGATGTTCCGGCGTGCCGACTTTTGGAACAAGGCTTCATGGCCCATCCGTCGGGCCGGGTCTCCGCAACAGGTTTCATCCGCGCCCATCAGGGAAAACTTGATACCTAACCTTGCGGCGACGGTCACCAAAGCCTTTACCGTCTCCCTT
>JAZDOF010000559.1:0-2584 GCA_043799015.1 Pseudomonadota bacterium
AAGCCCCGAAGGGGCTGACCAATGGTAGCCACGGGCGAAGCCCGTGGAAGAAACGCCCATTGACATTATGTTTTCGACCCTGGAAGGGTCGCCCAATGGTCAATCCCGGCTTCTCGATGGTGGACCCTTTCAGGGTCCAGAAGTCTTTTTTTTGGGATTCGCCCCCCGTGGGTTCAAACCCACGGCTACCGTTGGGCAGCCCCTTCGGGGCAAAGAGAGTCGCTCGAACTACGTCATCGTATTTAGGGACTTGAGCACTATGCGACTGAAATTTGACTTCCGCCCCGAGTTCTGACAAAAAAGCACTTACAACGCCCAACATGGAGGTCATCCCATAAGCCTGGAAGAACTTCAAGCCGAAGCCATGAAGCTGAGCCCGGAAGCTCGTGCTCAACTAGCCCATGCCCTCCTGCTGAGTCTCGAGGACCTATCCGAGGCCGAAATAGCGGAGCTTTGGTTGGACGAGGCAATTCGGCGCGATGAAGAGATCGACGCGGGTATAGCTGAACTCCAGCCGGCCGACGAGGTCCTGAAATCAGCGATGGCGCGGTTGTCGTGAGCTACACTGTAAGCTTTCACAACGAAGCCGAACGCGAAGTAAACGATGCCGCTTCGTTTCTGGAACATGAGCGCACCGGATTGGGAAAGGCCTTCCTCACTTCGGTAGGCAAGGCGATCGGACTAATCCATTCGTTCCCCCAGGCAGCCCCGGTCATACGGGGAAGTGCCCGCAGTCGCCCGGTGCCAAGGTTTCCGTATTCGATAATCTACTCGATTCACAACCGGCAGATACGTATCCCGGGCGTGGCTCACCAGAGGCGCCGACCATACTATTGGACGGCACGGCAGTAAGTGGACCACGAACATAGTTGTTTCGCAGGGGCCGGTCAACACATCACTCTCCAGCCAAGCCGATGGGCCTGATCGGGGATGGATTCGGTTAAGGAAGCCGTCATTCCTCCTCGATCACGAGATCGCCGGGATTCCTCAGTACGAACCCTCGACCTTCCCTGGTAAGGGTCCCGTTTGCACGAATCGTCCGACCTGAATCATGCGCCTGTACGGCAACGTGATACGGTTGATCGGCAAGCTCAAGCACCACACGGGCCTGCCTACCATCAATAAGGCCGATGATGGTAACTCTTCCGGTGGAGGCGGTTTCCGCGCGTTCCAACTTGACCACCGGGCCGCTCAACTCGAAGTCGGGCGATGGTTCTCGTTCCCGCATCTGCTTTCCGGCTTCGCGGATCACGGGGACGCGATCGGACGATAGCGCTACTCTGCGCACGGCATCCTGTGCCGGCGGCCGTGCCGGCGACCACGCGAATGTGAACTCCAAGTTTCGCCGTGCTTCGTCGTCTCCCCAGAGTCCTGCCACAGCGTCACAGAGATTGGCGTTGACTCCTTGTTGGACAGCCTGGTCGAACGCTTCCATCTCTTGGGTCACCGCAGCATGTTCGGCCGCATGATCCAGCGCTTGAAGCGACCGGGCAAGGGTTTGGGTAACCTGCCGTTCAAACGGAACATCCATTTCGAATAACTGCTCGGTCCTGGTATGCAGGATCGGCGGCACGCGGCTTATTACAGTAACGACATAACTTCCTCGCTCGCTTTGCCCGATGCGAACGCGACGTACATATTCCATCGCCTGTGCGGGCTTGCGTTTGTGCCAGACGGGCCGTGGCTCCGTGGTCGCACATGCTGCGGCAAGCACAAGATCCCTCGCTTTTTGTGCAATCTTCGCGTGTTCTTCGATGGGCAAGGTGCCGTCGGAAATCTCGGGATCCGCGATGCGAATACGGATAACGTCTGAGGTCACTGTCAGAAGGTCACTGTACACCTCCCACTGCGAACGCTTTTCGACAGCCGCAAGAACAGTCAGCATGTCACCTATGCGCAAGGCGTAGTCTCGCAACCCTACATCCATCGGCAGCAGTACCTCAAACTGATCGTCGCCGTGTCCATAGCACCAAAGGGACGCTCTCTCAACGGCTGTGTCCAGCTTTGCCCACCCCTTAGCACGCAGGTAGAGAGCGGCATCAACGGGACGAACGGCACGAACCGCCTCGGCATCGCGAATGGTTACTTTCATGGCAAATCTCCCCGGCCAATGCGTTGCATGATCGCTCGAAGGGACTCCACGGTAAACTTCTGCGAACGTGGAATATACACGGTTTGGCCGGTTTCATTCTCACTCGGCGGTAATCCGTGAAGGCTCACCCAATAGCCGCAGCGGCGCAGAACCAATTCCGCCTCGCTGTGGCCCAGCCACTCGCTGGGATCATCCGGCACCAGTACCACGACCAGGATACGCGGCACGAGTACGTCGGTATCTCTCAAGTCGTCATAGTTCTTGCGCTTTATGGAATGCGGAAACATGTTCCCTGCCGGGGTCCCTGCCGCCTTACATTTTAGCTGGAGTTCGACCCGTGGTGAACGGATGGTGCCGGCGCCTCCCGTCTGATGCAAAACCATATCCACGCTGTCATCGTCCACGCTTGGCGTGCTCCACGCGAATCCCGCGCAAGCCGCAACCGCTTGGACATAAGCGCGGCTGAATTGCTCTTTCTGCATTTCGATATGC
>JAZDOF010000388.1:0-3401 GCA_043799015.1 Pseudomonadota bacterium
CTTTAGACAGAACTGCAAACCAATATCGGTAAATCGCGTTGTAGGGGTATTCCATTCGGAGATTATGCTGTGCGTGGGTCGGAGGCTTTTCGGGAATATTGATTCGATACCGGTTGCTACAGGAGGGACAAAGACGCAGATGGGCTTCAAATCGCCCGGAGAAGCCTCATGAGGTCGTCGGACTCGGCACGATAATGTGTAAGAAAGGCCGTGACAGCCGACATCCGCCTGCGGTGGGCTGATTGAAGGTGAAGTGCTTGGCGTTGAATCATTCGTATGCCGGCAAGAAAACGGCTGAAGAGACGCAGTGAGCTTGCCGGTACGGCGGCCGGGACCGGCTCTGATGCCGGTCCCGCCGGAATTGAGCTTGCGACCCGACCTGACGTCGAGTGAGAATAGTGCATCTGATTTAGGAAGCGGAACACTTGATCATCAGGCCTGAACACTCAGTCTTTCAGCCGGTTCCGGGCTACCGACCGAAAGACTCCAATCATCGCCGCCGGCGCTCCGAGAAGACACTACTTCTTGTCCTTAACCTCCGTGTAGTCCGCGTCCACCACATCCTCCTCCGGCTTACGGCCGGGTCCACCGGGCCCAGGGCCTGCGTCCCCTCCGCATGTAGGACCTTGCTGAGCCCCAGCTCCCGCAGTCTGCTGATACATCACTTCCGCCAGCTTATGGGAAGCGGTCTGAAGATCCTCCACCGCGGAGTTGATGGTCTGTGCGTCGTTGGATTCTATGGCCTTCTTCGTCCGCTCGACGGCCGAAGTGATGGAATCCCTGGTTGCGGAATCCACCTTATCGCCGTGCTCCTTCAGCGTCTTTTCCGTCATGTAGATCAGGGAGTCCGCATGATTTCGCGCTTCCACAACCTCACGCTTCCTCTTATCGTCTTCCGCATGGGATTCGGCATCCCTCACCATGTTCTTGATCTCGTCCTCGCTAAGTCCGCTGGAAGCCGTGATCCGTATGGACTGCTCACGCCCGGTGCCCAGGTCCTTGGCCGAAACGTGGACAATACCGTTGGCATCGATGTCGAAGGCAACTTCAACTTGAGGAACACCGCGCGGGGCCGGTGGAATACCCACCAGTTCGAAGCGCCCGAGCGTCTTGTTGTGTTCGGCCATTTCACGCTCACCTTGGAGCACATGTATGGAAACCGAAGGCTGGTTGTCCGACGCGGTTGAGAAAACCTGGCTGCGTTTGGTGGGAATGGTTGTGTTCTTGTCGATGAGTCGCGTGAACACTCCGCCGAGCGTTTCGATACCCAGGGAAAGAGGCGTAACGTCCAGCAGTAGTACGTCCTTTACCTCGCCTTTCAATACCGCGCCCTGGATGGCTGCGCCGATGGCCACCACTTCGTCCGGGTTGACCCCCCTATGAGGCTCCTTTCCAAACAGGTCCTTTACCTTGCGCTGCACCGAGGGCATCCTGGTCATACCGCCGACGAGTATAACCTCGTTGATGACGTCCGGTGACATTCCCGCGTCCTTGAGGGCCATCCGACAAGGCCCGGCGGTCCGCTCGATCAGGTCCTCCACAAGAGTCTCCAACTTGGACCTGGAAACCTTCATGGTGAGGTGCTTGGGGCCCGACGCGTCCGCAGTAATGAACGGAAGGTTGATGTCCGTTTCCATTGAGGTGCTGAGTTCGATCTTCGCCTTCTCCGCGGCTTCCTTGAGTCTCTGAAGAGCCATCTTGTCGTTTCGAAGATCGATACCATATTCCTTCTTAAACTCATCGGCCAGATGGTCGATTATCCGCTGGTCAAAATCTTCGCCGCCCAGATGGGTGTCGCCGTTGGTGGACTTAACCTCGAAGACCCCGTCGCCGATCTCCAGGATGGAGATGTCGAACGTCCCTCCGCCCAGGTCGTACACGGCAACCTTTTCTTCTTTCTTCTTGTCCAGGCCATAAGCCAATGCGGCGGCCGTAGGTTCGTTTATGATACGGAGGACATTCAGGCCCGCAATACGGCCGGCGTCCTTGGTCGCTTGCCGCTGTGAATCGTTGAAATAGGCCGGCACCGTGACTACGGCATCACCAACCGGCTCACCGAGGTAGTCTTCCGCCGTCTGCCTCATTTTTTGAAGAATCATGGCGGAAATCTCCGGCGCCGAGTAATCCTTGCCGCGCACTTCAACACCTGCATCGCCGTTCTTGAGTTGGACGATCTTGTAGGGCGAAGTTTTGATGTCTCCTCTCACTTCCGAACTCTCAAACCTGCGGCCTATGAGTCTCTTGATCGCAAACAGGGTGTTCTCTGGGTTGGTAACCGCCTGCCGCTTAGCCACTTGTCCCACCACTCGTTCGCCCGAGTCCGTGAAAGCCACCATGGACGGCGTAGTCCGCCCACCTTCAGAATTCGCGATGACGACGGGGTCGCCGCCCTCCATGATCGCTACGCACGAATTGGTAGTGCCCAGATCTATTCCTATTACTTTTCCGGCCATTTCAAGTCCTCCTTGCCGTTGTCATGGCTCTCACAACGGGGTCTCATCTTTTGATGCTTATCTTAAATTCAATAGGCTGTTTCTACTTACACTTCAGTTCATTTCGCTCGGGTGCGGCGCGGACACGACCACTTTGGCCGGTCGCAGGAGTCGGTCATTGTACATGTAGCCCTTCTCAAGCTCCTCGATCACCGTATTCGGCTCCTTGTCCGCCATCGGGATTTTGGACAGGGCCTCGTGGACGTTCGGGTCAAAAGGCTCCCCTAATGAACTGAACCCCTTGACTCCATAGCGCTCCATCGTCTCCATCAAGAGTTTCGATATGATTCGAACTCCCTCGGTAACGGGGTTGGAATCTTCGGCATCGCCGGACCAACTCAGCGCACGCTCGAAATTGTCCAGTACCGGCAAAAGATCACGGAGAAGCTCCTCGTTCCGGTACTTCAACAACTTGCTGCGCTCCTGAACTGCCCTCTTCCGATAATTCTCCAACTCCGCGGCGGTTCGCATCCACTTGTCACGATTTTCGGCAGATTCCTTTTCAAGCTCCAAGACCCGATCAGGCAACCCCGTCGAGGTGGAAGCGACCGCTGCTTGGGAGGCCTTAGCCTCCTCTTCATAACCGGGCGGAATCTCTCCCGCGTCGGCGGCCGTTTCCGACTTGGGCGCAGCCGCTTGTTTTATCCGGTCGATGACGTCTTCGTCTTTTTGGCCCATTGCTGAACACTCCTTACGTTTTCCGCGTCAGCCCGCCCTAACACCTCGCAGAGCAGTGCTGAAACAACTCCGGTCTTTTCACAGGTCCCAAAAAAAGACTCTTCTAAGTCCTCAACGCAACGCTCCCCGAGGCGCGTCGATTTCTTGCCGAATAACGGCACCGCTCCCCGAGGAACCTGTGTCCGTTGGCTGAGGCTTCGTGTGGCGGTGACATGTGAGCAACATCATACC
>JAZDOF010000399.1:0-2533 GCA_043799015.1 Pseudomonadota bacterium
GCACGACGGGCATACGTTTTTCACAGATTTGGTTCAGGAGTTCTTCGCAAAGGGGAGTATCGTATGCGTACATGGGCTCATTGGAGTGGCGATGCCACTTGATGCCCACAAACCCGTCCGGCACCCTAGCGAAGTCGTTCCACACAAAGAAGTAGGGAAACACACGCGTGTTATCGCTGATATTGAGCAAATAGTCGTGGACCGAGCGTCGGCTGCGCGCATACTCGGGCGAGTCGAAGAAGAAGGGGTCATAGCGGTCGTATATCTCTTCCACCGGAGCGAACACCACGCCGCCGTCGATCCCTCCTCGGGACCATTCGCGCGAAAGCTCCTGAAAAGTCAAAGTCAGACCGCAGTGGGTGTGGCTGTCGAGGATCTGGTGGCTCATGTGCCTCTCCTCACAAGTATTTCCTGGGTGCCGGCCCGTCGAATCTCATGGGAAGGTCCCGCATAACCATCAGAGTGGACGTACCGTGGGCCAAGATCCTCCCGGCCTGGTCCGTAACTTCCGCTTCGCCCAGTCCCAGTCGCCTCCCCAGTTTGATCCGCCTGCCACGAGCGATGAGCTTCCCCGACGTAGCCGACGCTAGGTAGTTGAGCTTCAGGTCCACGGAAGTCATTCCCGCGTTCTCCTCCACTTCCGGGAAAACCGCCCAGAAGGTCGCGGCGTCGATGATTGAGGAAAACGCGCCGCCATGCACCAAACCAAAGGGCTGGAGGTGCTTTTCATCAAGGTCAATCTCCAGCACGGAGCTTCCTATTTCCAATGAAACGATTCGCATGGACAAGAGCCTGAAGTACGGGCACTCATTGGCGGCACGACTAACCTGTTTCACGTATTCGGGGTTGAGCTTCTTCATCCGGATTTCCTAACACTAAAACAACCTTATTCTCGATGCAGTACGCTCGTCCAGGCGGGTTATCCCCTCCTCCATCGCTGCTTCTACGGCGCTTAGGTATTCTTTGCGATCGGCGGAGCGAGCGAGCGAAGCGAACTTAAGCGCATCACCGCACGGTCGGTATTGATTCATAATGTTGACGTAGGTGTTCTTGGATATTTCTTGGGCCAAGAAACGCATCGCGGTCCTCGTGTCCGCCTGCCCCTCTGGCATGACCAAGTGACGTACCAAAAGGCCGCGCTCGGCAATCCCCTGTTCATTGATCCGTAAGTCGCCTACCTGACGGTGCATTTCCCGTATGGCGGCCTTCACGACGGCCGGATAATCGGCCGCGTTCATATATCTTCGAGACAATTCCGAATCCATGAACTTGATGTCCGGCATGTAGATATCCACCACGCCGTCCAGCAACTTGAGACTGTACACGGAATCGTACCCGCCGGTATTGTACACCAACGGGACCTTGAGCCCAGCCGGCGCGGCCATGTGAACCGCATCCAGGATTTGAGGCACCACATGTGAAGGAGTTACGAAATTGATGTTACCGCAACCCTGATGCTGAAGCCGAAGCATCATGTCGGCCAGTTGCTCCGTTTCGACCTCTTCTCCTTCCTCAAGTTGACTGATCTCGTAGTTCTGACAGAAGACGCACCTGAGATTGCAGGAGGAAAAGAATATGGTCCCTGAGCCGCCATGCCCCACCAGCGGTCGTTCTTCCCCATAGTGCGCGTGAACGGAGGCGACTATGGCTTTGTCGCCCGTCTCGCAGAACCCTTTTTCACCGGCCGTTCGATCCACTCGGCATTCCCGCGGGCAAACTGCACACTCCTTGAGCATTTCACGGCCTTGCCGGACCTTTTCACCAAGCCCCCCTTCCCGAAGGCATTTCAAATAGGCAGGTTCAAACACCGTGACACCTCCCTTCGATCGGCCGAGAATATTCCACCGATTCCAGGAAAAGCCCGTGGGGCGGAGCGGTGGGCCCTGCCAGCGAGCGATCACAGGATGCCAGAAATCGCATGAAATCCGATTCGGATATGGCGCCGCGTCCCACAAGCACGAGAGTTCCTACTATGGATCTTACCATATAGCGAAGAAACCCCGTCCCCGTAATCGTGAAGGTCAGCCGGCCGTCGGGTTGTTCAAGCACCCAATGTGCCCGTAGCATCTCGCGAACAGTGGAAGGCGTTCCATCGGTGGGTTGTCCGAACGTCCTGAAATCATGGGACCCCAAAAGGTGGCCGGACGCGGCTTCCATGGCATTGATGTCCAGCTCATTGGGCAGGTGCCATGAATAGGCTCTTTGGATCGCAGACCGAATGGGCCGGTTCAGGATGTGATATTTGTAGGTCTTGCAATGCGCGGAATGCCTCGCGTGGAAGTCCGGCTCGACCGGGTGAAGCTCCCGGACTACGATGTCCTTGGGAAGAACGGCATTCACGGCCCTCATCAACTCCGCGGATGATCGAGACCATTGCGTAACGAAATGCGCCACCTGGCCGATCGCGTGGACGCCGGCGTCCGTACGACCGGCCCCATAAACGCGGGTGGGGGAGACTAGTATCCTTTGGAGGGCTTTCTCGACCTCGCCTTGTATCGTGGGCAGGTCCTTTTGGAGTTGCCAGCCGTGGTAA
>JAZDOF010000406.1:0-2374 GCA_043799015.1 Pseudomonadota bacterium
AGTAAACCCTCGCATATTTGTAGGAAGACCTTAGTTATCTTGGATAAAGAAGGCCTCTCGGTTTTGGCCAAGAGATCTTTGAGTGATTCTCCCTTTACGTGTTCCATCACGATGAAGAAAGTACGAAAGACCTCCTCTACATCGTACACTTTGAGAATGTTCGGGTGGTCCAACTGGGCTATCGTGGCGGCTTCATTCCGGAACTGGCTCAAGAAAGCGCGGTCCATGGCCATCTCGTGTTTGAGCATCTTCATCGCTACGGGTATCCCAAGGCTCGAATGCCTTCCGCCGTAAACCATGCTGCACCCGCCTTCGCCGATCACCCTCTCGATGAGGTATTTGCCGATCCTGTATTCGGCGCTGGTAAGAGTCTCCGAAATCCTGGCCGTTACCAGCTTTGTGACGAACTTGCGTAACTGAGGATAATCCGCACACATCCTGTCAAAGTCGGTTCGCGTAACTTCCAACACATGGAGGTCCGTCTCCGCCATCACGTTGGCGGTCCGCTTCTCGCCGGTGATGATGGCCATTTCTCCAACGATCTCACCGGGTCCCAGGCGCCCGAGGAGTTGGTCCTTGCCGGCCCGCTCAACGCTGACGAGGCACTTTCCGGCTCGTATGACAAAGAACGACTCCCCGGCGTCTCCTTGACGTATAAGCCGGTCTCCGGCTCGAAGTCGTCGGGGGCGCATCGAAGCCGTCAATTCAAAGCGCGCTTGCTCGGGAATGGCATCAAACAGAGGGGTGCCCTTGAGGAAAAGAAAGTCGGCCTGGGACGGGGCCGCTGTTTGGCCGGTATCTTCCCGATTATTCATAGTGCCTCCGCAATACTCATTTTTCATGCCCGTTTCCGTCATTCCCAATACTATCCCCGGGGGCCACATTCAGTCAAAGGACTTGACGCGTCGGCACGGGCCGGCAATAGTGAAGATTAGCGATGCATACAACTGTGGCGGTAAGTTTGGTCGGTCGCATGTGCCCTTGCCGGTGCCCGTCTCCGGATTTGGGATCGGAAATATCGGAATCGGCAGGCGGCCGGCGATATGGTTGCAGGGGCGTCCGCCCTTCGCATCGTCATTTTTATGATCAGCCGGAGGAGAGATGAAAGCGCAAGGAATCGGCGATGTCATCGAACGCCACCGAAAGTGGTTGGAAAACCCGCAGGAGGGGGAACGCGCCGACCTCCGCGGGGCTGATCTCAAGAGAATAAACCTGACGGGCGTTATTTTGAGAAAGGCTTGTCTTGCGGGGGCCGGACTGCCTAAAGCGGACCTCTCGGGAGCGGATCTTTCATACGCGGACCTCTCGGGAGCGGACTTGGAAAAAGCCGATATGGGATCAGCCCGCCTGGACGGCGCCAATCTTTCCAAAGCCTCGGCCGGGAAAGCCGGACTGCGCGGGGCCGGCCTCAAGGAGGCCGAAATGGCGGGAACCGTGCTGGAGAAGGCGGACATGGAGCAGGCCGACCTTACCGGAGCACACCTTGAAGAAGCCAACCTGGAAAAGGCCTTACTGGGATCGGCAATCCTCGATCAGGCCGATTTGAGCGGCGCGACTCTTCGCAAAGCAGACCTAAGAAAGACACGTTTTAGGAAAGCTAAACTCCACCGCGTCGATTTGCGAGGAGTGGACGCAAGGGACGCGGATTTCTCGGGGGCCGACCTTGCGGAAGCCGATATGAGCGGACCCGAGCCGGAGAAGAGCGGTATGCAGGTGCGCCGCGGGCCGGGCTCGGTTTCGGTCGTGATCACAGGTACCCCATCAAGCTTTATAGGAGGCGATTTCACCGGGGCGTCGCTCCAACGGGTCAACCTGAAATGGTCGGACCTTACGGGAGCAAACCTGCGGGGCGCGGACCTGAGGGATGCGGACATCACCGGGGCTACGCTCACGGGTGCGGATCTGACCGATGCGGACCTACGCGGGGCGGTACTCACGGGTGCGGACTTGACCGGGGCCAAGGGATTGTAGCGGAGGCTCGACTTCCGCCGTGGGTTGAACCCCGATGCTGTTGAATTAAACCAAGAAACCGTTATTCGGGATCTTGTCTTCCGATTCGCGGCAGGCCCCATTGGGGTGATTATTGGTTGGGTTTGACGATGGTAAAGAGTGCATCCGATCTCTCGTAACCGTCGAACATGCCCTTCCAGCCGCCGTCGTCATCGTCAAAGACGACGAGGAAACTCTTGTCGGGTAGGAGGGCCAGACCCTCCGACTTTGCGCGAAACTCGGCAATCGGCTTGCCCAGGTCGATGGGCTTGTCCGGACTCGGCGCGGTATCCAGGTCGATTCCATCTACGCGAAACAACGCGCCGGCGTGGCTGTCGGGCGAAAGGACCCCGCCCGGATCGTTTCTCTCCGAGCTCGTGAGGAT
>JAZDOF010000412.1:0-2421 GCA_043799015.1 Pseudomonadota bacterium
GCATTACGGCGGCACGGAATTCGCGTGCGTGCTCGGCCAGGAAATGGCCGGCTATGCCACAGGAGAAGTTTTCTTTGTGTCGCAGGCGTACGGCTTCAGGCACTCGCACCTCGACAGCGCGGGGTACGGGTTTGACCAGACGGCGAAGGAAAAAGACGCGGACGCTGCGGTACGTTATCTAATCGATGAAGAATGCAAACGTGTGCAGTTGACCTGCATGGTTTCGTGTCTATTTGCGCGCGGCGTATATCCGGAGGCGCGATTGCAGGAGGCCTTGACATCCATAGGATTTCGCGGGATTGCGGATTCCCTCCCGGTCGGTTCCAGGGAGGTACCGTTCCGCCGGTGGAGTCTCAGGTACCGTACCGGATATGACCCTGAGAAGCTCACAATCCCCAAACGCTTCCATGATATTCGGACATGGAAAGGGCCGATCGACGGGGCGTTTATGAAGGAACTCGGTGATAAATACAAGACGGCCCTCGCCGAATCTGCCGCCGTTTACGGCTCAACGAGCGCAACGGCACCAAAACAATGAGAATACGTCAAAATCGAATTCCATAGGTGAACCCATGACCTTACCGCCGAACAAAACAAAGATAGTCTGTACCATAGGCCCGGCCTCGGAATCGCCCGAGATCTTGGAAAGGATGATTCACGCCGGCATGAACATCGCCCGTATCAACTTCTCACACGGCGACTTCGCGGGACACGGAAGGGTTATCAAGGCCGTTCGTTCGGCCGCTCTCGCCGTGGGCCGACAAATCACCATAATGGCGGACCTTCCGGGGCCTAAAATGCGCATCGGCAAGCTCTTGGACGAGCCGATCGAGTTGGAGCGCGATGCCGTGTTTTCAATAACGACTGCTGATGTGCTCGGCACGGACAAGCTTGTGTCGGTATCGTTCAAAAGCCTTCCCGAAGTAGTGAATCCAGGCGACACCCTGTTCCTGAACGATGGTCTCATCCAGTTGGAAGTAACCGGAGTGGAAAAGGAGATGGTCCATTGTCGGGTCATCGTGGGCGGCGAGCTGCGTTCCCGAAAAGGTCTGAACTTGCCGGGGATCGACCTTGGGATCAGCGCATTCACCGAACAAGACAAGGAATGCCTCAAATTTGCGCTGGACCAAGGCGTGGAAGCGGTGAGCGAGTCGTTTGTTCAGTCATCTGAGGACATTGCAGCGGTAAGGGAAGCGGCGGCGGACGAGGGTCACACGCCGTTCGTCATCGCAAAGATCGAGCGGTCGGTTGCGCTGAATCATCTGGATACGCTGCTGGAGGCCGCGGACGGCGTTATGATAGCCCGCGGGGACCTGGGTGTGGAGACCCCGATCGAACGGATCGCCCTGATACAGAAGCAATTGATGCGAAAGGCAAATCTTCTCGGCAAGCCGGTAATAACTGCAACACAGATGTTGGAATCCATGGTCAACCAACCGCGGCCCACCAGAGCGGAATCTACGGACGTGGCCAACGCAATCCTTGACGGCACGGATTGCGTGATGTTGTCGGAAGAGTCGGCCATGGGCAAGTACCCGGTGGATGCGGTGGCCATGCTGCGAAAGATTGCCGTTTCCGTGGAAACCTCGCTTACCGCATCCCCTCTTCACGAAACTCTCAAGTCGTGTGTGCCGGCCCAATACCTCAGCCTTTCCGATCTTATCACCCTCAGCGTCGCGGCGGTGGTGGAGCGTGTCGAACCGGCCGCGGTCTTTGTACCCACGAGGACCGGTTCGGCCGCGAGAAGCATTGCCCGCTTCCGGCTGCCGGTGTGGGTAGTGGCGGTGAGCAGGCACGAGTCCACCTGTAAAGGGCTTCCTTTCTCCTATGGGGTGCATCCGGTCCATGTGACCCAACATCCGGACGATTGGAACCGCTTTGTTAAGGATTGGCTCCGGGAACACGAAATCCACGGTAATCTGGCCGTCTTGACGGAAGGCCCGTCCGCCAAGCATCCCGACGCCAACCACAGGATGGAGATTATTGATCTGAAGCGTGCAGGATGAGTGAGCCTCGGTGATCATGCCGATTCCACAAAGGAACCTGAGCGTCTTCGGCCCTTTTTCCAGTCGCGTCTGATTGCGCCTCGTTAAGTTATCGACATGAAGGGCGACCGCCGGTCGCCCCTACGAACGATATACCGACTCCACATAGCGCAAATTTTTCGGGCCGAACCTGCGGGATGACCGTTCGGTCTCGGCAGATCCCTCGGCTGTGGTCCCCCTTGCGGAAGTAGTCAGAAATCCGATTGAATTATTCCTTATCATCCTCTATCGTATTCTTGATTTCAAACCTCCCCGCCCAGGGGGGACCCCGGAATTATTCCGTCCCTGGATCGCTCAGCCGGCTGCCGACTTGGCTCTACCGCCCGGTTTGAAAGCTCACCGGCACATTGGGGAGGCCGAGCAACAACTGAAAGTC
>JAZDOF010000428.1:0-3060 GCA_043799015.1 Pseudomonadota bacterium
CTCCTCACAATCATGTGCGTCCGGGCCTGGACGTTTTCAACCGAACAAGGCCATTGCGGCCGGTTTTCAGAGATCAAGAATCACTCCGCCCCACCGAACGTCCAGGTGACGGTTGACGGGAAGGCGGGGCCGAATTTCAACCGCAACGTTCCGACATCACCACAACATCAGGGGGACTTCTATGGAAGAAGAACCTAAGCAATCCGTATGCTCCGGCGACAACTCACCCGTATCGGAGCAGGAAAACGCAGAAAGGGTCGGGAGTGGAATCTCCCGGAGAGGCTTCCTTACCTCGCTCGGTGTGGGTGCGGCGGTGGCGGCCGCCGGTGCGCCCATCCCCGCCAAGGCATCGACGGAGGTGATGCAATCAGGGGAGTTGGTCCGCATTTCACTCAAAATCAACGGTCGAGACCATTCCATGCTGGTGGAGCCCAGGTGGTCGCTTTTGTACATTCTACGGGAAAAACTGGGGCTGTCGGGCACCAAGGTCGGCTGTGAAAGAGGCGAATGCGGTGCATGCACGGTGCTCATCGACGGTAGCCCCCGGTACGCCTGCATGATGCTTGGTGTCGAGTCCGAAGGCATGGAAATCACGACATTGGAGGGCCTTATGGACGGCGACGAGCTTGGGCCGGTTCAGAAGGCTTTTGTGGAAGAGGATGCTCTTCAGTGCGGATACTGCACTTCCGGGCAAATTGTGGCCGTGGAAGGCCTCCTTCGGAAGAACCCGACTCCTTCGCCCGAGGCCGCTCGCCTTGGTGTGAGCGGCAATATCTGCCGATGCGGAACCTATCACAACATTTGCAAGGCCGTGGAACGAGCCGCCAAGCTCAAAGCGGGCAAAGGAGGAACGTCATGAACCGGCCGGACGATGAACTCTACTTCATGGAAGGTTTTTCGGTTCCCGAAACACCTGCGCCGGGAGAGGATCCCGCTCCTTGGAAAGAGACGCGTGTCGTCGGCAAGCCCATTCCTAGAGTCGATGCGTACGAGCGCGTCAGTGGCCGGGCCGTCTATCCCTCCGACGTTATACTTCCGAACATGCTGTACGGAGCCATGCTGAGGTGTCCCCACCCCAATGCTCTGTTGAAGTGGATGGATGTGTCCAAGGCTAAGAAAATGCCGGGAGTCTTCGGTGTGATCCCCGGCAGCGCTTCATGGACCAACATCGACTGGTCATACAGAGGAAAGGGCAAGACAAAGCTCTTTGACCTCCACTGTCGATATGAAGGCGACGCGGTGGCGGCCGTTGCCGCGGATACGCCCTATCACGCGTGGGATGCAATCAGGGCCATCGAAGTGGGATACCAGGTATTACCCTTTGTCTCCGACCAACGGAAAGCCCTGGATCCGAAGGCTCCCAAAGTGCATGATGAGGGCAACCTTGTCGGAAAGCCCGAGGCGTACCAAAGAGGGGACGTTAACAAGGGATTCGCCGAAGCGGACATCGTCCTCGAACAGGAGTACGCGACCACAGCGTTGCTGCACACCCCCTTGGAGCTCCACGGCTGTGTGGCCAAGTGGGACGGCGATCAGCTCACCATTTGGGAGTCCACCCAGGGGGTCTTCGCGATCCAGGAAGAAATGGCAAAGGCGCTCAAGCTTCCCTTGTCCAAGGTGAGAGTGATCAATCCATACATGGGCGGGGGATTCGGCTGCAAACTACAGCCGGGCAAGCACACCGCCTGCGCCGCGATTCTCGCGCGAATGACCGGGCGGCCGGTGAAATTCTTTATCACCCGGGAAGAAACGTACCTGTGTACGGGCAACAGGCCGGCCAACATCATGACCCTCAAGGCCGGCATCAAGAAGGACGGTACCCTGACCGCGCTTCAGTTCACCGCGTCGGGAGAAAGCGGCGCATATCCGGCAGGCGGCGTTCAGTTGTTGGATTTTCAGATCAGGGAGCTGTACTCGTGCCCCAACGTGAAGTGCGAATGCACGGACCTGTACGTGAACGCGGGACCGGCTAGGCCCTTCCGTGCCCCCGGGCATCCTCAGGCTTCATGGGCGCTGGAACAGATGCTGGACGCCTTGGCCGAAAAGGCGATGCTGGATCCGGTGGATCTGCGCATCAAGAACATTCCTACCCACAGCCAATCCGCGGCCGGTAATCCGCCGTATACTTCCACGGGCTTCAAGAAGTGCCTTGAAGAAGGGGCCGAGGCTTTCGGGTGGACGGAGAGAAGAGCCGCGGGGAAAACCGAGAAAAAAGGCCGAATCAGGACCGGGGTCGGTGTGGCTGGAGCTACCTGGTTCATGGGTGGCGGAAGACCCCCTTCGACGGTAGTCGTGCGCCTATTTGCCGATGGAAGCGCAAACCTCAACATGGGGGCAAGCGATCTCGGCACCGGAACCAGAACCATCATGGCCATGATAGTCGGGGAAGAGCTTGGTATTAAGCCGAACAAGATCCAGATCGAAAGCGCGGACACAGGGACGACGCAGTTCACCCCGCCAAGCGGAGGCAGTAAAACGGTTCCCTCGGACGGCCCTGCGACGCGGGCGGCCGCGGTCCACGTGAAACAGCAGCTCCTGGAGATGGCCGGCCGAGACCTTAAAGTCAAACCCGAGGAGCTTACCATCGTCTCAGGCAAGGTGCAGGGAAAGAACGACCCCTCCAAGAGTGTCAAGATATCGGACATTTCAGAGCTGAAGACCCGTGGGGTCATCATCGGTGTTGGATACAAGAAGCCTAACCCTCCCGACCGAGCCATCCACCCCTTCGGCGCGCAGTTCTGTGAAGTGAAGGTGGACACCCTGACGGGAGAGGTCGAGATAACGCGTTTTGTTTCGGCCAATGACAGCGGCCGAGTTATGAACCGACTCACGTACGACAACCAGGTCCGCGGCGGTGTCATAATGGGCATCGGTTTAGGGCTGATCGAAGGCCGAGTCCTGGACCCCGGGGCAACCGGGAAGCTATGTAACAAGAATTGGTACGACTACAAGCTGCCGACGGCACTGGACGTACCACCGGAGATAATCTCCGTACCCGTTGACCCTCATGATACGGAGGCAAACTCCATTGGGGCCAAGGGCCTCGGAGAGCCCGTTACA
>JAZDOF010000458.1:0-3060 GCA_043799015.1 Pseudomonadota bacterium
TGTGCGGCCGTATTCATGCCATAAAGCACTATGGGGCATCCACGACGAGGGTGACCGGCCCGTCATTCACCAGTTCCACCATCATCATGGCTCCGAAAACACCTCCTTGAACAGTGATGCCTTTGTGCCGAACCGTCTCCATGAAGTCGTCGTACAGGGGCTTGGCATGCTCGGGAGCGGCCGCACTGGTATACGAGGGCCGTTTTCCCTTTCTGCAGTCGCCGTACAGCGTGAACTGAGACACCACAAGCATCTCGCCGCCGACCTGAGTGAGACTCAGGTTCATCTTTCCGGCTTCATCGGAAAAGATTCTCAGGCCGCAAAGCTTCTCGGCCATCCATGTGACTTGACCGGGCCCGTCCCCAATACCCGCGGCCAGGAGAACGAGCATGCCGGCTCCTATGGAACCTACCTTTGTGCCGTCCACCGACACGCAGGCCGACCGGACTCTTTGAACCACGGCTCTCATGTTTCTTCTACATAATCTGCGTCCATTAGGGCTTGACCTGCAAGGGCAGCCGTGTGACTACGTGTGCCGTCCCCGGAATTCCACAAGGCTCTACAGCCCCGTGAGGAACTTCTTTATCGAGTCGAAGGCCGCGTGGTCGAAGGGCCAATAGGCTTCACCCTTCCTTTGGACCGAGGCCGATACTCCGAGATTGAGCGTCGGTTTGTACCTTGAAGCCAAGAATACCTGCACCTTCTCTGCCGACGGAGCCGACGGCATATCAGGTATCCATTTATCCAGTTTGTCTTGAAGAAATTCAAAATGTGACGCTTCAAGCACCTCCCGTGAAACCAGGAAGGCCCTGACTTTGGCTTTGGACAGGTTCTTGGGCAACTCGTCGAGACATTGGGTAAGGCACTGAAAATACCCATCAACACACTTCATCGCCGGATCATGGGCAACTGAGTCCAGAAATACGTCTTCCAACATTCCGGTTGGTTTGCCGACCGGCAATATCATTACCGTGACTCTTGGGTTGTCGCCGGTCGATTCCAGTGCATAATTCGGAACCGGCAGATCTGCATTCTGCAATGCGCTGCACACGTTTCGGAAGGCCAGGTCGGCATTGTTGTCGGCGTCGCGTGTTATCCCAACGGACGTCAGCATTAAGTAGCCGGGATCATTCTTCAATGCTTTTAGAGCAGCAGATAGATTGTCCTTCCCATCAATCGGTCTTACGTCCATTTCCGGCGTCAGATCCAGCCTCTCAATCATCGATGAAAAGAAAAGCTCTTCATCTTTTCCCTCGACCAGTATTACCTTTGGTTTTGAAATAGGCTTTTCTTTCACCCCCTGACCTCCCAGCCCGACTTGAGGGCAAACTCGAGTGCCTCCTGGTCGTACGTGACGGACTTGATGACACCATTGTCATACTCCAGCCTGTGAAGTCGGAAATCGTAATTCTCTCTCTCCGAAAAAGCCTCGTGTGCAGAGCGAATACACTCTTCGCTGTGCGTAGTGGCAAAGACTTGAAC
The DNA here is from genome assembly GCA_043799015.1 of Pseudomonadota bacterium. GTDB lineage: Bacteria > Desulfobacterota > Desulfomonilia > Desulfomonilales > Desulfomonilaceae > JAZDOF01. Next base: position 1,483 of record JAZDOF010000458.1, read on the forward strand.
GTCCAGGTCGCTCGCGGCCACTGCTACAGCCTCCCACACTTTCTTCATCACGGAATAATGAAAACCGTTTTCGATCTCATCAATCGCCAGCAGACCACCCTTGCCGGCCTGAAGACAGACCGAAATTCGCAACAATCTACTCATGCCGTCACCGAGCGATGGTAACGGAAGGCGATCGTCGGGTTCTAAGTCACCCCAGATCATAGGCGTACCTGCCTGTTGGAGGACGCGCAGATCCTTGAGCCGTGGTTCAATAATCCTTAAAATGTTGACTAGTTGAGCCTCCTGTCTTCTCGCAGCCAAATCACTGGTCCTCTCTGCCAGCCACTCCATGGTTTCCGCTTGGTGGGCGGGCAAGAAGTAACCCGTTGGCTCACCCATCGGTTGGGCATTGACCACTTCGCCATTTTGGCCTACTACGGCACGGTACACCTCCTTATTTCCGTCTGAACCCACCTCATGAGTAAACTGAACGACGGCAACCGTTGATTGGGGTACTCGTTGGTCATCGCCCAGCTTGACGAAGGTGCCTCCATCGGCAAATGCATGTCCGAGTCTATGCGGCGGCAGCTCGATGGTGACGGTGCTTGCGGGACCTTCCTCATGTATTGCCGAGAGCTCGATCTTTGTCCGAGGATCGAAATTGCGAAACAGTTCCCACAAGAATTCCGACGGCTTGAATCTTGACAGGCCGCGAGCCAAGTTTGTCACATAGGCAAGTGTGGGATTGTGATATTCGTGATGTAGCCATACTGCTTCCAGCAGGGCTGTCTTCCCCACGTTGTTCTTACCGGCAACGAGATTTACCCGTTCGAGAGGTTCGACAATCAAGTCCTCAAAGCACCGGTAATTCCGGGCCCGAAAGCTTCGGTACATTTCGTCTCTCCGTTCTTGGAGCGGACATCTTTTCGTCGCCGCCGGAGCCGGTTCCCCAACTCTCTTTGCCTTAATACGCCCGCACGCTCTTGCGGAAAGCCAACGGACTCGGGTGAACGGCATCCTCAAGCGGTCGGCCACATGGCCGCCGCAAAGCTCATTGCTGGTCGGCACATGTCGAATACCTGCTCCCCGTTACTTGTTTTCTACAGCATTTCAACGCCGGCGGCAACTTCATCCCGTCTTGGTCCCGCACAAGCTCGGTCGACAGGTACCGGATGAAGCCTTTGTCGACGCATTCCGGCCGGGATCCTGCGGCGGAACTGCTTCCGCTCCGGCGGGATTGTCTTGGAGCCCGATCGGTGATAGATTAGGTGATTGCAAATTTTGAGGAGTCGAGACGGCAATGTTGAGAAGCATCGCAGGCTTAAGAAACGCGGTTTGTACAAGTGAGACGCGTACCGACGATGGGAGCGATAGGTGACGGGTCGGCTGGTAATCTACGAAGAAGCCGAGTCCACACAGGATCTTGCCAAAGGCATGGCCCTTTCCGGGGAACCCGAAGGAACGGCCGTAATGGCCCTGAACCAGACCCGTGGAAGAGGGCGCATGGGACGTCCATGGATTTCCCCCAAAGGGAAGAACCTGGCGTTGTCGCTCATTCTCCGTCCTCATTTGAAGCCCTGGGACGCGGTTCTCCTG
>JAZDOF010000463.1:0-2408 GCA_043799015.1 Pseudomonadota bacterium
TCCAAAGTGTCCTTCTCTTCCCCTACGGCGAAGGCAAGTGTTTCTATGCCCACAGGCCCACCGTCAAACTTGTGGATAATGGTCTCGAGGTACTTCCGGTCCATCTTCTCCAGACCGCAAACATCCACGTCAAGCATGTTCAAGGCATTGCGCGCGGTTTCCTTATCTATCACGCCGTCGCCCAGGACCTGCGCATAGTCTCGGACCCTTCGCGTGAGACGATTGGCGACCCGCGGCGTTGCACGGGACCGGGAAGCGATCTCACCGGCACCCTCCATGTCGAGCCCTACTTTGAGGACGGACGCGGAACGACTGACGATGGTCCTTAATTCTTCTTCGGAATAGAAATCCAAATGAAAAATTATCCCGAATCTGTCGCGCAGGGGATTGGTGAGCAAACCGCTGCGAGTGGTGGCCGCCACCAAAGTGAAGGCCGCGAGGTCTATCTTGATAGTCCTCGCGCTCGGTCCCTGGCCGATGATGAGATCCAGTTTGAAGTCCTCCATGGCCGGATACAATATCTCTTCAACCACGGGAGATAATCGGTGGATTTCATCGATGAACAGCACGTCCCCACGTTCCAGATTGGTCAGTACGGCTGCCAAATCTCCGGGCTTTTCCACAACCGGCCCTGAAGTCGTGTGGATCTGCACCCCCATCTCACGGGCGATGATGTGGGCCAGAGTGGTCTTGCCAAGTCCCGGAGGTCCGTGAAAAAGTATGTGGTCCAGGGCCTCACCCCGCGCCTTGGCCGCCTGGATGAACACGGCTAGGTTTTCCTTGATCTTCTGTTGGCCGACATAGTCTCGAAGACGGAGGGGCCGGAGCGATCTGTCCGCCTCTTCCTCTCCCAGCATTGTTTGGCCGCTGATTACTCGATCTGCGCTCATGGTCTCCGGTCCTTCACACGGCAAAGTCGGTGAGATTTGACCTCATTGCGCCATGATTGTCAAATGTCCGGGGTCGGCAGGCCCTGGCCTTCCACCGGACTCTCAGTCATCACGTTCCATATGGATCCTTTTCGATCAGTTTTCCGGAGCCGTACCCTTGGTGATGAAATCTATGGTGAAGGCCATAATGTCCTCAAAAGTGTACTTGTTGTTGATCATCATTCTCAGTGACATGATTTCTATTAGTCCGGTAAGAGCATAGGCGAGCAGGTCCGGGTCAATCTCTCGGTATAACCCCGTGTCGATCCCTCTCCGGATGTCCTTAATCACCGGCCTCGTCAAGTCGTGATAGGCTTTCTTAATCTTCTCTTGCGGCCACTTGTCGTCACCGGCCATTTCCGCACGCAGTTGGTGAAGTATCTCGTTGTATTTTGAATAGTTTTCGTAAAAAACTCTGCCGCGTACCATCATTCTCTTTTGAATGTCTTCTTCAGTCATTATGGCTTTGGCCGCTTCACCGAGGATAGTGCGAAAAACGTGGTCAACCACTTCAACGAATAGGTCGCGTTTATTTCCAAAGTAGATGTAGAACGTTCCGGTCGAAATGCCGAGCGCATCAGTGATATCCTGCACTTTTGTTCGATGGTAACCTTTTTGTGAGAAGATCCGTATGGCTGCCTCGACTATTTTGTGCCGTTTCGCATCTTTTGCTCTTGTGGTGGTTGCCGCCTCCTGCATGCCCGTGACGGGCATTGCACGGCCGTCATGTCCCTCTTGATCCAAATCCGCTATTTTTTGCCTAAGCAAAGGCAGAGGCATTCGGATATCCCCTTTGATCTTCCGAATATCCTGAAGACGTTTTACGTGGCTTTCATCGTAGTAGGCCATGGTGCGCCCGGTTTTGCTGGGTGGGTGCAGAAGGCCCTGCCGCAAGTAGAAGTGTATTGTGGTCCTCGGGACCCCGGATTTTTCCTCAAGATCCTTGATTCGCATCAGAGTTACGTCGGACATGATCCCTCCGCACTGTAGAGTTATCATCTATAGACTGATACCATTTCTTGCCTGCTTTGCACAAGCCGTCGTTCGATGAACCAAGTTCATTGTCAGGAGTATGTCCTGTAATATAAGATTGTTACTACCATTCACCCAGTCTGAGTCTTGGTTCGTAATCGATATTGACATCCCGCCAAACTGTAGAGTATCGTAAAAAAACGACACATCATTTAGTGCTCTTTAGACTAGATGCGTCGAAACTTTTTGTCAACACGAAACGGCCGCATCCCCAGAAATCAGAAAACGATAAACGCATCACTCGCGAAATTGTGCCATCGAAGCGGGGCAAGACAAGGAGGCAACCATGAGCAAAGGAAATCCGGCCATTGTCGGCTTTGGGGAGGTCCCCACGGGAATCTATCCCCAGCGGTCCCGGTGGGACATCCTCTATGAAACTTGTATCCAGGCGGTCGACAGCTCCGGCCTTCACAAGAACGACATCGAGGCCGTGGTCACTGTCGCCCC
>JAZDOF010000477.1:0-4249 GCA_043799015.1 Pseudomonadota bacterium
CGCACCTGGTCCGTTGCCGGCACCGCGTTCACGGCTCTCCTGTTATGTCTTGCTTCCTCGGTGTCGGCTGCCGGTATTCCTGAGTTAAACAAGAAGATTGACGCCATTATTTCACAAATTGTGCCGGCCACTTACGCGGTGTCCCTAATGGTGACCGACTTGGACTCGGGGCGCGTCGTATTGGAAAAGAACCCTGACCTCCCCCTCGTACCGGCTTCCACCATGAAGGTTGTCACCAGTTCCGCCGCTCTCGGGACCCTATTCCCGGACTTCACTTTCGTGACGCAAATCTTTGTGGACGGGAGAAAAGGACATTCCGCGGGAAACCTCTACTTGAGGGGCACCGGCGATCCTTACCTGGTCAGCGAGCAGTTGTTCGCCCTTTCGCGAGAGCTTCGAAACCGCGGATTGCGTGAAGTTCGCAACAACATAATCGCGGACGATTCTTTTTTCATTCCGGACAAGCCGCTGGACGAGCAGGAGGATCTCGGCTACCGGTCGTATCATGCTCCGTACAGCGCACTTTCGCTTAATTTCAATTCCCTGAAGATCATTGTGGACCCCGGCCCTCGGGTGGGAGCACGCGCTGATGTGAAGTGCGACCCTCTTTCGGAATACGCGGTGATCAAAAACGATATCGAAACGGTGAAGGGCAGGCGGCAGGCATCCATAACGGTTGAAAAGAAGCCCGTTCAAGAGGGCGGTGAGGTCATTCGCTTAAAAGGCTCAATCGGCCTGGATGCCCCAACGAAATGGCTTTACGTAAATGTGACGACCCCCAGCCTGTTTACCGGCGAGGTCCTTAAGGAGAATCTGTTGCGGGAGGGAATCAAGGTGGGAGGAAGAGTGATACGCGGAACCGTCTCCGCGGATGCGGAGCCCTTTCTGGATTTTGAATCCCCCCCTCTCAGTATCATCGTTCACTGGATGAACAAATTCAGCAACAATTTCATGGCCGAGCAGCTCAGCTTAGCCCTTGGCGCAAAAATGTTCGATGCTCCTGGAACGCGGCGGAAAGGGTTGGCCGTAATCCGAAAGCACCTATCGGAGATCGGGGTGGATGAAAAGACGTTTGCTTTGGAGGAAGCCAGCGGTCTGTCGCGCAACAACCGTCTCAGTGCGTCGGCACTGGTAAAGACGCTTCAGAATTCATCCCAAAACTTTCTCTACGGGTTCGAGTACGTATCATCCTTGGGGATTTCCGGAGTTGACGGCACTCTCAAGAAGAAATTCGCGGATGCTTCGTTGAAACGGCGATTACGCGCCAAGACCGGGAACCTCCGAGGCGTAAATTCCCTTGCCGGATTCGGCGTATCTCGGGACGGTCGGGTGTTCATTTTCGCCGTAATCGTCAACAGCCTCAAGGACGGCGCGGGGTTCATCGATTACGGCGATAAGATCATCAACGCGGTGACCAACTTGGATTTCGGCAATATCTGACCGGCTGCTTCAACACACAGCGGTTTCGGGTGTCGTTTCGCCGTGATGGTGGTGCCCGGAATGGCCGCCGGCCATAATGTAAATCGCGGGTTGATCGGACGGGTTTGAAATATGGAACGATTCATCCTCGGTTACGTGGACGGCACAGCCCTCCTCCAATACGGCGTCTCCCGCGGTTCGACGAAGAATGATCGATCCGCTTACCGCGCAGAGGATCTCCTCATGTCCACCTCCTGGCCTAACTACGCGGCCGCCCTCACCAGGCTCCAGTATCCCGTAAATCATGTAGCAGGCATGTGTGTGGAGGTCTTTGAGACCGAGGACGTACTCGCCTCCTTCGCGCAAGGCTATGTCTCTCAAATTGTATGATTTCATGAGAATGCTCCTTCGGCACTCGTTGCTTTCGGCTCGGGGCCGGTCGGCGTGAGCGCGTCCACTTTCCGGCATCATTGGGCCGGCGTCAAGCGGTGTGTTGTTTGAACATGGCTGCGTTCATAGAGTCCGGTGCAATCAATCGCATGGAACGGGACGCGTAATGAGACTTTTTTTTGTATACATCGCGTGGTATCATAATCAGAAAAGAGTCGGCCGGAAAAAGAGGGTTTCATGGCGGTTCGCCGAGTTACGATCAAGGCAATCGACGCTGTGCAATGTGTGCGAGAGGGTTTGACGGACGCGGAAATCGCCGAGCGGTTCGACTTGTCGGCGGACGCGGTCAATCAACTCCTCGAAGAGCTTACTGCAAAAGGATTTCTTGACCCTTCCGAGTTCCCCGAACGGACGGTGCTTTACAGCCCGGAAAGGCTGACGGCGTCTCCCAAGGGGCATGTGGGAGGAGAAAGAAAGCGGCCCGTAATAGACGCGGCAGATGCCGTAAAGTGTATAAGGGACGGTTTTGACGATTCCGCGCTGATGCAACGATTTAACATATCGGCGAGGGGCTTGCAGAGCCTGCTCAAGAAGCTGGTCGATGCCCGGGCGGTCACTCTGCAAGAACTGGAAGCACGTTTGAGCCTCACCCACGGCATGGTGGATGTTGACGAGCGTGCGCCCGGAGACGAAGAGGAAGGCGGGATCGATATGGACAGTATCGTGGCCGATGTAAGGGCAGGGGCCGACATTAAGAAAGTCTCACAAAGCATGGGGTTCACGGCCAACGTGCTTCAGAGTCTTTTCAAGCGCCTGCTCAAGGAAGGAATGATCGGCAGGACCAGACCGCATGGGGAGCTTGGATTTCAACCCAGAGGGTTCCAGGTTAAGAACCGCAACGGACGGGAAGTCATATTCGCGGGGGAAGCCCTGTCCCTCGGGGAGTTGGTCACCAAGGCGATTAGGTTGAGAGTAGACTTATCGGATGCTGACCTGCCTTCCGTAAACCTTGCCGGTGCGGACCTCTCCGGCGCGCGCATGAAGGGGGTCAACCTGGCCAAGGCCAACTTGGTGGGGGCCGATTGCACGGGGGCCAACCTGGAAGGCGGAGTGTTCGTGTCCGCGGACCTCTACGGCGCGGTCCTGTACAAAACCAATTTGTGCAGGGCCGACTTGTCCGATTCGAATATGACGATGGTTTACGCGGCCTGGGCCTTTCTTAAGGGAGCGAACCTATCGGAAGCGAATCTCACCCGGGCCAATCTTTCCGGTGCGAACCTCGCGGGCTCGAATTTCTTCGAGGCGGTCATGGATGGCTGTGTCCTTACCGGTGCCTACACGGAAGGGGCGGATTTCAATTTTGTCAGGCGATAGAATAGGCCGTTTAGGGATTTCGCCGGCCAATTGGAATTCTACACGACCGCATCCCCAACCGTGGGGAGAACCGCGCCGCAGCGTCCGACTTCGTCCGGCCGGCACCACTCCGTTTCACGACCATCGTATGAATCCTTCAAATCTTTTCCGGGGAATATAATGGCGAAAACCAAGGAATGGACCAAGACCATGCGAGGAGGTCAGCTCATCGCAGCGGGAGATATCATTAACATGGCGGAGGGTGATGGTTTGCTCAAATGCCGGGTTCTCTCCTGCCTTGCGGTCGAGGACGGGAGCTGCTTAGCCGGTCTGGAGATCCTGGAGGGCGATAGAAAAGGCGAGAAAATAACGACCAAGTTGAAGGCCGGACCGCCGTCCGAAGGTTAGATCCTTCGTACGGACGCGTGCCGGACAGCGCCTGAATCGTAAGCGTTCAGCGGGACGGCTCTTCGAATCCGGAAAATAGAACCACGAAGTCACCAAGACACGAAGAAGAGGTTGAAATGATCCATAAAATCCTGTTGGTTCATTCTTTATCCGTCGTGGTAAACGATTACCCTGAATCGAACCTCCATCGGCCATAGGCTCAACCATCGGCGACTCGGACCGACCGCGCTTGTTGTGTTCGTCCCACTTTTCGGTTAAACTCCGTAACCGCGCGTTGTCGAACACGACCCCTGCCCGCCGGCATCCGATCTCGGCCGGTCTCGTCGGATGATCGTTGGTTCGGGCGGATGGCGCCGCCCCGGAACTTCCCCGGTGTCGCCCAAGTGTCGGCCTCAGCCCGGGTGGTTGCTTCCGCCGGCGAGACGTACCAATTCTTTGGCTGATGCGGCGGTAACGGCGAATCAATGGTGAGATCGCCGCTACGTCATCCCGCCGTATACTCGATTGCCGGCTTATCGGACAAGGGGGTTCGCCGCCAAATTGAGAAAGAAAGGAGTCGTTGTTTTATGGAATCGGTGAAGGATATTCTGGAAATCATGCCCTCACGCTTCAACGCAAGCGCTGCCGGCGGTTTGGATGTCGTTTTTCAATTCGACATCTCGGGCAAGGAGACCGGTCA
>JAZDOF010000481.1:0-5230 GCA_043799015.1 Pseudomonadota bacterium
AATCCGGCATGCGACGTATTGGCCAAAGACTGAGCCACGATCGAAGTTGGCCTTCAAATCCGGGACAAGAGCGATTCTTCGCCGTTCCCCGGTGGGAGGAGTCGACAACGACCCTCAACTCCTGATCCTAACCCAATACGGTCACATCCCCCCGGATCAATGCCTTTCCTGTTTGAGTGCTTCCAATTCCTTCATCAACGATGCCGCAAGCGCCTCGGCCTTAGCCCTGGCATCCGTTTCAGCCTTAACCAAACGCTCCGCTTGCTCCCTGGCCTCCGTTTCAGCCTTGGCAAAACGCTCCGCTTGCGCTCTGGCCAACGCCTCAGCTTCGACCATTAGCTCGGCCCGTTTGCGGGCCAGCGCCTCCGTCTCGGCAATTTGTTTGAGCTTTTCCGATGATGGCAAGTATTCTTGGGTCTCCGGGTCAAAGAACCGCAAGACTCCTCTCTCAACCCTAAGTTCCAAGTCCAAGACGGGGCTATGGACCTTGAGGGAATCGAATGGAGACGTGACTATGGGCACGCTTACGTAATGCCGTTTCTCGTCGAGGAAAAAGGCTTTCAGTTGGGGCCGCAGATAATCCCCTGTCGGATCGTAGAGATAGTACTCCGTTACTCCAAGCCTTTCATAGAGGTCCTTCTTGAAGCCGACGTCTCGACGGCGGGTTGTATGAGAAGTGATCTCGATTATGAAATCAGGCGCCTTGCCTTCCTCCCAAATTTTGTACTTGGGTCGTCGGCGTTTCTCCACTCCAAAGACTACGAACACGTCGGGGGAGAAGCTTTTGTCGCGATCTCCCATCTCATAGTAAAAAAGGATATTCCCTGAAACGTAGACCGTGGAATATGCCGCGAAGTGAAGTTTCAGGGCCTCTACGCAGTAGATCATGTACTGTAGTTGAGCATCACCCTCGGCCATGGGCTCACCGTCCGACTCCGGATAATAAGTATCGTCCTCCAATCCCACAAGAATGGATTGCGCTTCCATGATGTTCCTCCTGCGAGGCGAGGTATGGATCCTCGGTCTTCGTAACCCCGATCCGCTGTCGATCCGGCATCTTCTACAAACCGGCGATCCGTGGGAAGAGTGCCGGCAAACGTTCCCTGCGACCGGTCGCCGACCCCCTGAAAATCAAACCACAAAGGCACCAAGACACGAAGAAGAATTTGAAATAATTCACAAATACATATTGATTTGCCAATTCTGTCCGCCCGTCGGTGAAAGCGGATGCTCGGTCCCGAAGATCCTACAAAACATTAACTATTGATTTCTTTGTGCCTTCGTGTCTTGTGGTTCATTCTTCACCCATCGTGGTGAACGATTACGCGTGCCGAAGACAGGCCTGCTCCACCGACCATTTTAACACATCACTCAAGAAAACACGTTCCGCCGGCAAGACCGGCACGGACACCGGTCCCACTGAAGAGGCGAAGGATGCGAAATCGAACCACCGCGATTGGGCTCACTTCCCCGTACCGTGCCAAGGGTCGGAAAGTTCGCCGAGCAATTCTCGCCAATCCCTCGTCATTTTGTAGACTTCACCGAGTCCGTATAGCGACAGTGTCATGAATATCGTTTGGTCGGGGTCCTTGATCTTTCTGGTTACGGGGTTCTGTTCTCGTGCTTCCGAGTACTTCAAGGCGACCTTCCAGCACTGCGGATGGTATATCAGCCCAAAGCCGGTGAAGTACGAAAAATCGAATTGATGGGTGTATTGATTCTCAAAGAAGCAATCCAGCGAAGAAGTAAGCTTTACCTGGCAGCTCACATTGGTCTGGCGGTTGAGGTCCTTCTCCGCGGCATCTTCGGTGAACTGGTGGAGCACTCTGACTAGGTCGCCTCGATGGTCCATCAGTCCCACATTCAAGGTGTAACTTCGGGCCCGATGATTGATGGGGTCGTACTCAGCCTGCCCGGCAAGGTCCACCAAGGAGTGAGGTCTTATGGCCACTTCGGCCCGAGTGTTGGTCCAACCGTATCGCAAGGGCGATTCATTCGCGTTGATGGTCCATTCTTGGGATGCCTTCTCCACATCATAACCCTGTGATATTCTAAGAGAGAAAAAATCGAGAAACTGGCCCGGACCCAGCTTGCCGGTCAGAGTCTGACGTATCTCCGCAGTGAGTAGACCTGCGCCGTCAAACTCATCCCGCTCGTCGAACCGGGGGTGGGTCCTCTTGTCTTCGGGCATGGGCCGATACAACCAGCTCAACTTCGGACGGACGTAATGCTTGAATCCTTGGAAGCCGAGGAGAGACCCATTGTAAACCGCGGCCAGCTCGGTGAACAGCTCGCCGTCAACCTGGAATAGGTCCGAACGGAGGTCCGTAACGGAAAGAACGCTCCGGTCGTTTTCGTAGTACGACGCAAGATAGGCTTTCGGAAAATAGGTGATGGACGGTTCGAATTTGAGGTACGGTCCCAGAGCTATGGGCAGACTAAGCCTTGCGTCCATCTGGAACCTACTTCCGAGCCATTGCTTGTGCATGTACGGAGCGTAGAAATGATGGTAGGACACGTTGGAGCTTAGAAAGAACGGGGAGTAAGGGACTTGCTGGTTGAAAAGGACCCCTTTCACTATGGGCAGGCTCTGAACGGTCACCGCGTTGTCCGGGAGGTCAAGGTTGTCGTAGCGCCTAGCCTCGGCCTCGAACATGAAATTGTCCCATTGTTTGTAAAGAACCACGTTCGATTCCAGGTACCTGATGCGCCTGTCCCGGTCCTGCCGATCACCCCAAAAGAGAAAATAGTCTCGATCGGATAACCAGTTACCGTTGAGCTTCATCTGTAGCAAGCCGAGGATGTCCTGATCGTGACGCCACGTCACATAAAGGCGGTGACTCCTCGGATCGGCTTGAGGCCCGTATTTCCAGTCGTACGTGTATTCTCCGTAAAACCGGCCCTTGAAATCGTCGTACGGGATGTACCGGAACTCCAAAGAAGTCTGAAGGGCCCTTTTGCTGCATATTCGCGGGATGATGGTGATGTCCGAGCTGCGCGATATGTTGAGAAAAAGTGGGAGACTCAAGTCGAATCCACGGATGGTACTGTTGGAGAGGCTCGGCACCAGGAACCCGGTCTGGCGCTCCCGCTTAGCCGGATAGATCATCCACGGCAGATAGAAAACAGGTATGTCTTTGACGTAGAAAAAGCCATGACGCAGGGTGCCGTAACCCTCCACGGTCACGTTCAGGTCCCGGCCCGTAATCCGCCAGTCGGGGGTAGGCCCGTTGCATGTGGTGATACTGCCGCGTTCTATTCGGTATGACGAGTCGCCGAGCTTTTCGAGTTTCTTTCCTTCCAGGTAAATGTTTTGTTTGGTGAGGAACAGCTTGCCGTTGACCAGCACTCCGGTGGCGTCTCCAAGCTTTATCGACACCTCGTCCGCTTCAATCACGTCGCTTCCCGTACGGGCGATCACTTTACCCGAGGCCGTCAACCGGCCCGAATTCCCTTCGTAACGTATGGAATCGGCTCGGACTCTCGTGTTTCCCTGGCTGAGCGTAACCTTTCCCTGTGCCGTGTACACATTGTTCTCGTGATTGAAGGAAAGGCGCTCCGCGGAGATGTGAATCGGCACGTCCGTGGGGAGAATGGCCGACCGACCTATCAATTCCTTCTTTTCAGGCAGCTTGGGTGAAGACTCCGCGGCATAGGCCCAACCGAAGACCTCCGGAAAGGACCACATTATCAAACACAAAGCGATGACGGTGCTTCTCAGGGCCATGGTGGGATACCAAAGTTCACCCATGCCGGGGTCGTGGATATCGTCGCGGTTGGGCGCCCGGGCGGCGGGTACTCCTTTGGCGATTCCGTCGTGTACCGAAATCGAGGCACGAACGGATGTTTCGGAGATCGGTTCGGTCAAAGGTCTGCCGCGTAGGGGAGCCCTCGGACCGAATTCTTCTCCCAACCTACGCGTCATCGGCTATCCCGCAGGCTCGACGCACCGGACCGATCATGTAAAGCGATCCTGTTGCGAGAATGAGATCGTTGAAGCCGGCCCTTTCCATAAGCATTGCGAAACCTTCCTCAATGCCGGCCGCGGCCCTTACGGGTACTCCGTGCCGTCCCACCGCTGATGCGAGGCTTTCCGCGTCGAGGGACCTGTCGCCCTGGGGAGCGACGCAGACTACTTCTCGGGCGATGGGGGCCATAATGGCGCTCATTTGATGGTAGTCCTTTTCCGCCAACATCCCTAAAAGCACAAAAGGCTTTACGCCGGGGTACAGCTTCGACGTGGTGCTCTTGAGAAGCCTCATGCTGTCGGGCGTGTGAGCACCGTCTATGACGACGTCCGGGTTCCTTCGCAAGACCTCGAAGCGCCCCGGGAAGACGGTAGTTTCAAGGCCTTCCCTTATCGCGGCCTCCGAAATGCCATACCCTAAAGACCGCAGCGTTTCAACCACCGCGCAGGACAGAGAGGCGTTCTTCATCTGATGGGCCCCCGCCATACCGGATCGCAGCCCTTCCAGAGTCATTGACCCGGACTTGTAGGTGAAATGATCGGATCCCGTCCGAACGCCCACGAAGTCTCTGCCGAACTGCCATGCGCGCGACCCGAGGTTTTCCGCGGTCCCTAAGATAACCTCCTTGGCTTCTTTTCTCGTGGCCCCCGTGATGAGCGGTACGCCCGGCTTGATGATGCCGGCCTTTTCTCCCGCTATGGATGCGATTCCACGCCCGAGATAGTCTTCGTGTTCTAAAGAAATCTCCGTGATCACCGTTACGATGGAACGTACGGTATTAGTCGCGTCCAGTCTTCCGCCGAGCCCCACCTCGATCACGGCTATGTCCGGTCCCCATTCCCTTATGCAGTCGAAGGCAACAGCGGTAGTGAACTCAAAAAATGTCGTCCGTTCGGGATCGTATACCTTGCGAATCTTTTCCGTGGACGCTATGACGGCATCCTTGGAAACCATGGCCCCGTTGAGCCGTATGCGTTCCCGGAAATCATTCAAATGAGGCGAGGTATACAGAGCGACTTTGTGTCCCGCCTTTCGGAGGATGCCGGCGGTCATCGCCGCTGTGGATCCTTTTCCCTTGCTTCCGGTTATGTGTACCGAGGGAAAGGTCATCTGCGGGTCCCCCAGTTGGGCCAATAGCGACCTGATGTTGTCGAGACCCAGTAGAATGCCGAACCGATCCAGCGAGCAGAGGAAACGATACGTTTCCGCGTATTGAACATCCACCGGCGAAACATCAGGGATCGTCACGGGGGACCTCCATC
>JAZDOF010000570.1:0-4807 GCA_043799015.1 Pseudomonadota bacterium
CCCGCACAAAATCCCTGCATATAGTAGTTGGAACGATACTGAACATCGGGATGATTTTTCGCGGTGAATTCCCTGATCTTGCGGATCATGGGCGCTTCCTCGTTCCACCAGTAGGAGTACGGGTTCACAACAAGATAGCCGTCGGAAAGAGGGCCAAGCTTGTCGAGTATGTCCTTGGTAGCCCCCCAGAATGTACCCATGAACTTGCACTTCATGTCCTGTTCCCGACACAGTTTTATCACTTCGGGCACCGGATCCAGCACAAAGCCGTGAAATATGACGAAATCCGGGTTGGCGGCTTTTAGCCCCGCCATCTGCTGGGTGAAGTCCTTGGCGCCAAGCTTGACCACCTGCTCGGTAACCAAGTTCAACCTCAAGCGCTGGGCTTGAAATCGCGTAAAGGCTATGGGATCGCGTCCGAATTCCGAATCGCTGTAAAACAGAGCTACTTTTGCTCCAGGATTCACCTTGGCGATGTAGGTCAGAAGAATTCCCACCTGTTGGCCGTAAGTCGGACCGGCCAGAAACATTGACGGATACATGCCTTCGTTCGCGATAACCGCGGAATAGGAAGTAGATGTGTAAATGGTCTTGTATTCTTTCGTGATTTTCTCAGCTATTGCCTGACTTAACCCGGTGCTGTTACCGAACATTGCCAGAGGACGATGTGTCTTCCAGAGCTGTTCAAGCTTGGCTTCCGATTCTTGAACGTTGTAGTCCGTGTCCTCCATGAAGTAATGGATTCGCCTGCCGTTTATTCCGCCGGCCTCATTTGCCATCGCCAGGCAATCCTTGAGACCGTCGTTACACTCAATGAACGCCTTAGAGAAGACCCCCTTGGTTGCCATGACGGCGCAAACCCGGACTCCCTCCTGTGCCCCGGAAATGCCTGCGGCCAACCCGGTGCCGATGAAGACCACCAGGGCTAAACTGAGAACCGACTTGTGAACAGGTCTCATGTTATCGCTCCTTTTCTTCCTATCTCCATCCTCCTCACCGGCATGCGTGAGGAAGATCACGGTCACGGCAAGCTCAACGCACTTCGACTCGAGCAGTTCGCGGCGATGTGTCCCGGCCCGTGACCCTCTCTCAAGTCAAAAGACGGAAGAAAGCAGTCAACATTCTGCTCCTCACTTAAGCAATGAACGTGCCAAGAGTCGAACCAGAAAAGCCGAGAATAAGGTCCTGACATTAAAGCGCTAAGAAACAGAACAGTGGCCGGTGTTGCCGATCCGGAGCGTTGCGGCCCCACAAGCGGGGTTTTCACTCCTGGAGGAGAATCGTGGGTTGGAAAATCACTCACTCACCTAGGATTTTGAGCGACTCAACGTGAGTCAAATACACTCGTCCGCCCGAAGCGCTGCCGAGGCGTCAACTTTGGAGAAATATCCGCTTTACCCTGGGTGAGATTTTGCACACTATTTCATAATTGATGGTCCCGCCGTTTGCCGCTATGTCGTCAGCCGTTATCTCCTCTTCACCTTGACGGCCTATGAGGACGGCTTCGTCGCCCACCTTGGCTTCCGGCACCGACGTCACGTCGATCATGGTCATGTCCATGCATACCGTTCCCACCACAGGTACCCGTTGCCCCCCGACAAGGACCTCTCCCTTGTTGGATTGGAACCTCGGGTACCCGTCGTTGTATCCCACCGGTAGGGTCGCAATGCGACATGGACTACAGGTGACGAACCGTCGGTTGTACGATATGCAGCGACCGGGAGGATGTTCCTTTATCTGAGCGATCTTCGTGGTAAAGGTTATCACTTGCTCGAGATGTACCAACCGTTTGACCGCGGGGGACGGGTACATGCCGTATATGGCCAATCCCGGCCTGACCATATTGAAATGAGTCTCGGGGAACCTGACGAGAGCCGCAGTGTTAGCGGCATGGACATGGCGAAACCCTATGCCTTTTCGTTTCAGCTCGGCCAGAAGTGACGTGAATGCTTTGATTTGACTCCGGGTGTATTCATCGTCTCCAGGATCGTCGGCGCTGGAAAAATGGGTAAAGATGCCTTCCACGTTCAGCTTCTGAAATCGAGCGATCCGCTCGATGAACGGCGTCGCTTCTTCCACCCATACTCCCGATCTGCCCATTCCCGTATCGACCTTGATGTGAACCGGGATCCTCCTGTCCTTCGGCGCCGCGTTGTTCAATGCCTCGGCAAGGTCCAACGAGGCCACCACGGCCGTGAGCCCGTATCTTACAACTTTGTCCACTTCATCGGTAAGGACGCTGAATACAAGAATCGGCGCTTCGATGCGATTCTCCCGAAGCGCCGCCCCTTCATCGGGAAAGGCGACGGCCAGATGGTCGACCCCGTTTTCCAGGGCCATTCTGGATGTCCTGACGGAGTCGTTTCCATAACCGAAGCTCTTCACCACCGCCATGATCTTAACGTCATCGCCGACAATCCCTTTTATGGTCTTCAGGTTGAGGGCAACGGCATCAAGGTTGACCACGAGTCGAGTGGGACCGATGGAACCCACCAGTTCCTTGGCTATTCGTTCGAGCCTGAACCATCTGGAGCCCTTGAAAAGCACCACATCACCGCGGTTCATGATCTTGTCAAGCTCGGACGCTGCTTCTTCATTGCTCCTGGTATTGGTTATCCTGCGGGGGTCCATTCCTTCCCGCGTCGCCGACCTTCCGATGAGGGCCGCGTTTTCTCCAACGGTAATAAGGTGATCCACTCCCGCCCTCACCACCTGTTTACCTACGGCAAGGTGCTCCTCACGACTGTGCAGACCGAGATCGAGCATGTCGCTCAGGATGGCCACCTTTCGCCGCCCCTTCCCTACCTTGGAAAGCACGTCCAATGCCCCCTTCAAAGACGCGGGATCGGAGTTGTACGTATCGTTGATGAGCGTAACACCGGTAACCGTGGTGTGAAACTCCAGGCGCATGGGAGAAGGCCTGAAGTCTCCCAGTCCCTTTTGTACATCAGCGGGCGAAGCCCCGAGCAATGTCGCCGCAGCGGCCGCCGCAAGGGCATTGTGAACGTTGAACCGTCCCGGCACGGGCAGAGTGACGTCGATACCGTCGTTAAGCACCCTCATGCGAAAGGCATGCCCCCCTTTGGGCAGAGATTCCGGGTTTTCCGCGCGCACATCCGCTTCGTCCGAAAAACCGAAGGTTACGACTCGACACTTAAGTTTCGGGAGCAGGCTCATGCTCCAAGGATCGTCGGCATTGAGCACCAGGAATGAATCGGGTTCCAATCGCTCGAAAAGTCGATGCTTCTGTTCGAGAGTGTTGGCCAGGCTGCCCAGTCCCCCTATGTGGGCCTTACTGACCAGAGTGAGTATCCCGTGATTGGGACGGATCATCCTTTCCAACCGTTCCATCTCCCCGGGAAGGCTGATCCCGGCCTCGATCAAGGCGGTTTCGTGCTCCGGACGCAGCCCGAGAAGCGCCAGCGCCGCGCCCACCTGGGTATTGTACGAAAGCGGAGATCGATAAACCTTCCGTTCGGTGCAAAGCACCGATGCGAGCATCTCTTTTACGAGCGTCTTGCCGTTGCTCCCGGTGATGCCCACTATAGGACAACGGAATCGAGTACGATAAGCCGTTGCCAACGCCTGCAAAGCCGAAAGGGTATCGGACACCAGTATGTAGGTCTTCTCCGGGTTTCGCTGCCCGTGCAGGAGATCCTTGCGGCTGACCACCGCAGCCGTAGCCCCGGCCGCTACGGCCTCGGAAACGAAGTCGTTACCGTTGAAATGTCTTCCCTTGACCGCCCAGAATATGTGATCATCCCCAATGGGCTTGCGGGTGTCGATGGATATGCCCGACACGGGACCGCAAGCCGGGCCCGTGACTTCAAGAGGCCCTATTATGTCCACGATTTCTTCCAGGGTCAGAAACCCAACGTTCTCTATTCCGTGGTTTTCTATTGCCGTCAAACCTGCTGAGAGAGCCATGTCCGCACCATTAGCCCGCAAACGAGTCCCGTTTCAATGCCTCGGCGGCCTTGTAGGCTCGATTCTGTACCACGAGGACCGAAAAAACACAACTCACATGGGTGCATACGGCTGAAGACGGGATAAAAGCCGAGGGTACGCCGGCCATGTCTTATTATGATTATGAAGAAGAGCACGAGGATGGTTCGGGTGAGCCCGATCCGGTCGAGATACCGATTGACGGAGTGCTGGACCTCCACACTTTTTCACCGCGAGACCTACCCCTCCTGTTGGACGATTACTTGCGGGAATGTGCCGCTCAGGGCATTTACGAAGTAAGAATAATCCATGGAAAGGGTAAAGGAATACTTAGGGACAGGGTAAGGGCTCTACTGAAGAAACACCCGTTGGTAGAAGGCTTTTCCCAAGCTCCCTTGGAAGCCGGGAGTTGGGGTGCGGTCTTGGTTCGACTGCGATGCGGGGGGAGTTGAGAGTTGTTGCCCCGTTACCCCATGCGCGTCAAAATAAGGCGACAGGTAGAAGAACAAATCCCCCCTGCCCCCCTTTACCAAAGGGGGGTAAGAGACCGAATCCTCCCCCCTTTTCTAAAGGGGGGTTGGGGGGGGATTTCTCTGTCGGTCTTTGCTGTGAGGAAGAGCTGGTGGAATATAACCACTTGATATCATAAAATTGGACCGTTCTATTGAGCCGCGCCGAAGGCATAAATCGACCCACGAAACGATCCGCTATCCCCCGAATTCCGTCTCCACCGCGGCGGCTTTTCTTTCCACCTCCAGCTTCAATGCGGCGCGGAAAGCCTTGAGCTTTTCCCGCAGGCCGGGATCAAAGCAGGCGAGGATCTCCACCACGAACAGTCCAGCGTTCTTGGCTCCCGCGGATC
>JAZDOF010000503.1:0-2410 GCA_043799015.1 Pseudomonadota bacterium
AGCCTGGATAGACGAACTGTACCAGAAATTGATCGAACGCCATCGTCACCCCGAAGATGCGTCTTTCCGGTGGATCACCGAACCGCTGACTGCCGATGCGGTCCTTTCCGTTTTGGCGGAGGTATTTGAAGTATCGGTCGAGGAATTTAGCCATCGTCGGCGCGACTCGGTGTTACGCGGGATAGCGGGTCGGTTCCTGGTGCGGTATGCGGGCTTGACCCAGCGGGAGGCGGCGGAGAAGATAGGCGCCGGTAGTGGAGGTGCGGTAAGCCGGCAGATACGGAAGGTGTGCGTGTTATTGGAGAACGAACGGCACCTGCGTCGGCAGGTAGCGCGAGCCGAGGAACGGATCGAAGAATTACGTCAAATCATGAGTAAGCCGCGAGAAGGAATAGAGGGCTCGAAATGAGCTAAGTTCTATTTCGAGGGCTGACCCCAATCCGTCCGACCCCAATCCGTCCGCGCAGTCTCGCGCAGCATAATAGGCGATAGGGTCAGCCCTTATCGCGCCGTGAAAAGTCCGTAGTTAAAGGAGGTGTCGAAAGACAACGAAATTGACTGTATGAACCCTGTCATCGGAAAGGGTGAACCGGCCAAGGGTAGCCGCCAGCCGGAAGCGAGTGTTGCGTAGTCGGCGGTGACGTCGGCACGAAGCGTACACAGCAAACGTGGAGGCCGTGCTATTGAATCCCGAAATGACCGTATTGCGGAAGCTCTCTCCGTTAAGGGAAGGGAGGGCAATACCAAAACGCTGGAACGGCTTGGCGTGGAGGTTCTGCCGGGGTCTAAGAACAGGGCAAACACGTAAAGGGTTCAACGGGAACACGGGAGAGCCCGAGCGAGGCCGCCGAACAAAGACCCGGAAGGATGAACCGGGGCAACAACATCTAGGCGCATCTCCGGGACGGCAGGAGAAGGCGAGCGAAAAGGTCGTCTAAGGCGGGAAGCGCCGGTCGAGACAAGCGAGACCGGCGTTGCGACGTGCGGGAAGTCTTAGCGTCTTCATAGTACCGGTGAAAGCCGGGGAACTCCGACTTGGGGAACCCGGTGAGTAGGGAAGGGAGACACCAGAACAGAGCGTCGTGCATGAGCAACACGGCGGGCACACAGGGGCCTGAAAGAACGTGTCAACGATACAAGCACAGATAACCGAAATAGCGCGGAAGCATCCGAATGTGGTCCTGACCTCGCTGAATCAGTATCTGACGGCGGACCTGATGAGGGAATCCTGCCGGAAGTTACGAAAGACAGCGGCGGTGGGGGTGGATGGGAAGACCGCCGAAGAGTACGGAAAAGAACTTGAAGAGCGACTGCCGAAATTGATCGAAGAGATCAAAGGCGGAAGCTATCGAGCCCTTCCGGCCCGACGGGGGTACATTCCGAAGCCGGGGAAGAATGAGAAACGGCCATTGGGCATCCCGGCGGTGGAAGATAAAACCGTCCAGAAAGCGGTGGTGACGATACTGGAGCCGATCTACGAACAGGAGTTCTACCCGTTTTCGTATGGATTTCGGCAAGGGACGGGTGCGCTTGAAGCGACCCGAGCCATGCGCCGAGCCATCGAGGAAGGGAAAACGTACTGGTTGGTGGAAGTGGATATCCGGAAGTTTTTCGACACGCTGTCACATGAACACATGCGGGAATTTTTGCGTCAAAGAGTACGGGATGGAGTGATACTCCGGTTGATTGACAAATGGTTGAAATCCGGAGTGATGGAAGATGGGGCATGGCAGGCGACGGAGGAGGGGACACCGCAAGGCGGGATCATCTCGCCGTTGCTGGCGAATCTCTATCTGCACGAAGTGCTGGACAAATGGTACGCGAAGGCGATCAAGAGCCGACTGAAAGGCCGGAGTTTCCTGATCCGATATGCGGACGATTTTGTCATGGGTTTCGAGCGAGAAGAGGACGCCCGGCGGGTGATGGAGGTATTGCCGAAACGGTTTGCCCGATACAGTCTGAGCCTGAACATGCAGACAACGAGGGTCGTGGACTTCAGGAAACCGAGCCGACCGGAAGATAAGCCGGAGAGCTTTGATTTTCTTGGATTCACCCACTATTGGGGCCGCAGTCGGGATGGACGGATGATCTGCAAACTGAAGACAGCCAAAGACCGATTGGCCCGAAGCTGTCGAGCGGTTTGGGAATGGTGCCGCAAGCACTTGCATCAGAGGTGGGCGAGCAATGTCGGGGATTGAACTGGAAACTCCGGGGGCATTACAGCTACTACGGAATGACCCACAACACCCGTGCATTGCGACAATACCACCTAACCGTTTGCCGGACGTGGTTCCGATGGTTGTGCCGCCGCGGAAATAACGGAAAGTTAACATGGGAAGCCTTTGTGAAACTGTTAACCCGCCATCCGCTGACGTCGCCTCGTATAGTCCATAATCTCTACCAAACCGTG
>JAZDOF010000514.1:0-15543 GCA_043799015.1 Pseudomonadota bacterium
GGACCGGGCAGCTTCCCTGTACTCGGGAAGATCGCAGTTCGCGGACAGTATGACTTTACTGCGAGGAAAGGCCTTCTTGATTCTTCTGCAAAGATGGAATCCGTTTGTGTCCGGAAGTCGAACGTCTACAAAAAAGATTTCCGGATGCGCCGTCTCAAGCTTCTCGACACAGGCCGCCCCGGTTGGAGCCACCTCAATCGTTGCCGAGGGATATCTTTTCGACAACGTGTCGGTCAGAGACCCGGCAAAAGCTGAGTTCGGCTCTACGATTAGAAAACTCGTCGTCAATATCGTGATCTCCGTACCCCGGTAGCCGAGGCCGCGGGGAAGGGCGGTGCATTACGCGCAGCGCCGTTACACCTGTGGTACCGGCATGCAAAATGATTCTACCTAACGCGTGGGGAAGGTATATGGGTTACATTACCCTAAGTTCGAGGGAAAACAGCGTAGCCTGCCGGAGCGACCCCGGTGGAGCGGCTACCGTTGGGGATCCCCGAGTATTTCCTTGAGAAAAGGGGGCCTCATTTGGTAACCTCCGGCATTCAACGCGATGTCGGACGGCAAAGACGTGGGGGATATGATAAACCGTTTTCGATGCTGCCGAACGACCGCTTTCCCGCCTCGAGTACGTGGAGGGTAGGACCGTGTCAAGAAAATGCCGAATAGTGATAGCGGAAGACCACACGATTCTTCGGGAGGGATTGCGCGCTCTGCTTTCTTCCGACCCGGAGTTCGACATTGTGGGGGAAGCGGAAGACGGCTTTGCCGCAACCAAGTGTGTGGAACGTCTCGGACCCGATGTGGTGCTGATGGACCTTTCGATGCCTCGAATGCATGGTATGGAGGCCATAAGGGAAATCAAGAGCATTGCTCCATCCACCAAGATTCTGGTCCTTACCGTCCACAAGAATGAGGAATACATTCTTGCAAGTTTCAAAGCGGGTTGTGACGGCTACGTGCTGAAGGACGCGAGTCACCATGAGCTGATTTCGGCCATAAGGACCGTCCTTACCGGGAAACCCTACCTTTGTCCCGCCGTGTCGGCCGTCGTCCTGGACGGCTATCTGGAGGGCAAGGAAGGCCTGAAGGACGAGTCGTCATGGCACACTCTGACGGTAAGGGAAAGGGAGGTCCTGAAGCTCATCGCCGAAGGCTACAAGAACAGGCAGATTGCCGACCTGCTCTGCGTGAGCCCGAAGACCGTAGAGAAACACAGGGCCAATCTCATGAAGAAGCTGGACTTGCACAGCGTCCCGGCTTTGACGGCTTTTGCCATGGAGAAAGGCCTTATCGGTAAGTCGGAGGGGCTTTGAGAGGCCAAGAGGCCTTAACCGCGGTGCCTTGGCCCGGCTCCGAAGTGAGATGAAACACGCCCCCCGAGAGTTCGGTCCGCTCTTTCATCCCGGCAAGTCCGAACCCTCCTCCGTGGCTCCGGGAAAGCCTGACCGGATCTCTATCAAATCCCTTGCCGTCGTCCAGGATAGCAAGCTCTATCAGGCCCCTTCGTTTTTTCAGTGCAACCTGAACCACGCCCGCACTGCTGTGTTTGGCGACGTTGTTTAATGCCTCCTGGGCAACTCGGAATATGACTATCTTGATAGGTTCGGGAACATCGTTCTCATCCAGGCGGATTACTTTTTCCACTTTCATGTCGCAATAGGTATTCTGGAATTCCCTCAAGAACCAACTGAAAGTGGCCACCAATCCCAGGTCGTCAAGGATCGAAGGTCTAAGGTCCATGGCGATCTGGCGAACTTCTTCTATGGTTCTCCGTATCATGGACACGAGCATTCCCAGCGGCACGCGACCGTTCGACACCGCGGGGTCTTCTTCACACTGCTTTGCGGCTGTTTCCAGTCTGAACTTTATGGCGGAAAGGGACTGGCCGATACCGTCGTGGAGTTCCTGCGCCAATCGCTTTCTTTCATCCTCTTGTGCCTTAAGTAACTGGATGGAAAGATGGCGCATCTGATTTTCCGATTGCGCCACCGCTTCCTCCGCCTGTTTTCGAGTGATTTCAAGTGCCGCCATATTGGCCATGAGCGAAAGGGTGTCCTTTTCGGATTCGAAGAAGGACCGCTTTGATCGATTTGCCGCGTACAGGATCCCCAAGTTCCTTTCTCGCAATCTTAGCGGAATGGCGATGCCTGAATTCAAACCCTCGCCGCGGAATTCTTTTCGGGCCAGGGTCTTGAGCATCCTGAAACATGTCTCCGGGTCTTTAGTTATCTTGTTCCCACGGTTGTCCCGTTCTTGAGCGGCAAGAAAAGGACAGGGCAAATCTATCGGTTCCGAGCGGCGCAATCCTGCCTGGGCCCTCACACGGAGCCGTCCCTGATGCCCATCGGATACCGCAATCAGCGAGACGTCCGCGCCGAGCAACTCGCGGCACTGCTCAATCAACAAGCTCAAGTTCTCTTCCAACGTATGCTCGGAAGTCATCGCCATGGCAATACGGTAAAGTACCTGGAACCTATGGAGTTGCGCTTGCAGATTGAGCTCGGCTTCTACCCGGTGCGTAACGTCCAGGATCGTACCTATAACGGCCGGGCGCCCCCGGAAATCCGTCCGGCTTCCGTAAACCTCTATGTGGATGACTTTCCCGCACTTTTTGACCCCTCTGAACCCATAATTGATGGACTGCATTTCACCGGATATCCGCATTCGAAGGTTCTCCCCCACCACCGGCCAGTCGTCATCATGCACCACATCCTCGGGGCCCCGCAGATCAACCAACTCATCCACTTGGTAACCGAAGATATCGGCCATCTTGGGGTTTACGTAGCGGAACAAATCATCCTGAATAAGATAAACCCCCACGATTGACTTTTCGGTTATTTTTCCGAACTTCGTTTCCGAGTTCACCAAGTCTTCTTCGACGCGCTTCCACTCCAACTCCCTTCGTTCCAATTCGGCAAGCCTGCGCCTGGTCCTGTCCAACTCGTCGATCAATTCCCTTTTTGTTCTAAGGTCTTTTTCCACGAGTGATCACTCCCTGCAAACGGTATGGGCAACACTTTGGCATGAATGGAAGGACGTGGCAACCGTCGGGGGATCAACACGAGGCCCATATCCAACCAGGGCCAAAATCGCCGGCACCGGTACTCAGCCGGTATTCTTCGGCGCAAATACGGCGAGGTGTTCGGGAGTATCGGCAAGCCCCAAAGGAGCGCCCCAAAAACAGTCGTGGGTGGAACACCCACGGGAGGGGCTGAAGGTCCACCATTGGAGAGACGGGGATTCTCGATTAGGCGACGTCTTCAGGGGCTGTGGGAATTGCTCCAAATATGTCGCCGAGTTTAGGAAACAGGGCTGGTGAGGGACGGGCCGGCGGCTTGTCCCGTCCGGCCGTACCCTATGGCACCCCTGAGTTCCGTAATGGGGGCGAATGGACGCCCAGGGCCGGCATGGATACAATTTTGTGAGCGCGTGTAATAAGAGTTGACAAGAGCGACCTGGTGAGTAATATTTACTTACCGATCCAAGTGAGTAAGTATTACTCACCACAAACAGGGTGCTCACGTCCCAATGCTGCTCCGGTTCATCTGTAATTACGTACCCTTACGCCGTCATCGCATCGTCGATTCGACCATATGGACAATCGAAGGCGGCCCTTCTCGGGCAATGTGAAAGCCGTGGAACAGGGTTAAGACAATTTTGAGGGCTACGGGTCACAACCGAGCTACTTAATGCCATACGTGGAGGCCGGCAGGACGAGAGCATCCGCAACCGGCCGGAAAACCGGCAGGAGGCACGAGAGTATGTCGGATAATTTCGTAATCGTGGGGGCAAAGAGGACTCCGTTCGGGAGGTACCTGGGCTCATTGTCCGAGACCGAGCCCGTCGACATAGGGGTTCATGCCGCCCGATCGGCGTTGAACGCCCAAGGAAATGACTTGGCCCCTCATATCGACCAGGTATTTGTGGGCAACTGCTTTCCCGCATCCTTTGAGACCGCATCCGTTACGGGTCGTCAAATAAGTCTTAAACTCGGCATCGACAAGTTCACGATGACATTGGACACCGCGTGCTGTTCCTCGCTTACCGCCGTGCGATCGGCGGTAGGGGCCTTGAAAATGGGCGATTGCTCCGCGGCCCTGGTCGTCGGAGTCGAGGCCATGAGCAGGATACCTCACATGCATCGGGGGCTGAGGGCCGGGGTCCGGATAGGCGACGTGAACTTCAAGGACCCGATCTACCCGATCACTTACACGGGATACAACTCGGTGGCCGTGGACGCGTCCAACGGCGCGGAGAAATACGGGATTCCAAGAAAAATGCTCGACGCGTGGGCCGTGGGTTCCCATACAAAATGGTCCGAGGCGAACGCTGCGGGACGCTTGCTTGATGAAATCTCACCGATTCAGGTCAAGAAGGGGAAGGACAAGTTCATCTTTTCGGTGGACGAGTCGCCACGTCCCGAGGGGACCCTGGCCGCGGTGGAGCAGTTGCCCACCATTTTCGGATCCAAGACCACCACGGCGGGAAACGCCCCCGGACTCAACGACGGGGCATCGGCCATGGTCATCATGACCGCATCCAGGGCTGAGGCACTCGGTTTGCGACCGCTGGGCTCCATCATTGCCGCTGCCGGCGAAACCGACAGTCCGGAAGGCATATCGTGGATACCGGCGCTCACCATAAAGAAGGCCTTGGCCCAGGCCGGACTCACCGTGGACAGCCTGGATCTGGTCGAAATCAACGAAGCCTTTGCAGCCATGCCGCTGGTGAGCACCCATATTCTGGCGGACGGTGATAGGAATCGGTGGTTCCGAATCCTTCACAGGACCAACGTCAACGGAGGGGCCATTGCCCTAGGTCATCCCGTGGGTGCATCCGGTCTTCGAATAGCCATGACGATGATGTACGAACTGCGACGCCGTGGCGGCGGCGTAGGCACGGCCGCGATTTGCGGCGGCCTCACTCAAGGAGAGGCCGTCATCATCCGCGTCTGAGAAAGGGTTACACATGTCTGAGGTTAATTACTTACTGGATCAGTCCTCCAGGATTGCGACATTCGTAATAGATACGGCCGGTCCCGTGAACACCGTAGGGCAAGGCTTTCTTGCAGGCATGGAACGGGCGACGGCCAAAGCCCTTTCCGATAACGTCCGCGGCGTGATCTTGGCGTCCGGCAAGAAGAAGAGCTTTCTCGACGGGGCCAATCTGAAGGAAATCATGGCGGACGCAACCCCCGCGGTCCTTCGCCACGTAGTACTAAGATTTCAGGAAGCCTTGGCCGCATTGGCAAAGAGTCCATTCCCGGTAGCGGCCGTGCTTGACGGCCAAACCGCGCTCGGTGGGGGCTTCGAGCTACTTCTATGGTCCTGCGATCATGTCTTGTCCACTGCTTCCTCCAAAATGGGTTTGCCGGAGGTCAATGTCGGCCTCTTCCCATCGGGGGGGGGCACTCAACTGCTTCCGCGACTGATGGGTTTCAAGGCCGCGGTGGACACGATCATAAACGGTCGGGTCACCTCCGCGGAAACCTATACAAAATGCGGCCTTGTGAGCCTCGTGGATTCGGGTGAATTGCGAATTTCGGCCGAGCGCTGGATTGAGGCACATCAGGGCATTACCAATAGGAATTACGACCCTAATTATCCCGAGGCCGACGAATCCACAGCGGAAGAAAAGGCAAAGGTAATCTCCGACGCAAGGAAGAGGTATTGCATATCCGCCTTCCGCCCGTATCTCGCAGCAGCGCTGGACTCCATGGAGGCCGGTTTGCATTTGCCACTGGACGACGCCCTTCGGCGAGACGTGGAGCTGTTTGTACCTCTTCTCGATAACCCCTATTCCCGAAACAAGATGGACTTGTTCTTCCTCGCGACCGGGGTAGGCCACAAGCTCGCCAAGGTGGACACGCGTAAGGCCGTTGGAGTGGATTCACTGGCCGTTATCGGCGGTGGACTCATGGGTAGGGGCATCGCGCAGGTCGCGGCCGACGGCGGCATACATACCACGATTATCGATGTGGACTCCGAGACTGCTCGTAGGTCCGTCCAAGCCATCGAAAAAACCTTGGATGAGCTTGTCGCCGGTGGACGGTGGCCAATGAAGCGAAGAGACGCGGCCATGGCCAATTTGAGCTTCTCAGACGACTATTCGATGCTGACGGGAATTCCTCTAGTGATAGAATCCGTTTTCGAGGACCTTGAACTAAAGAAATCCATCCTGGCCAAAGTTCAGTCGGTCAATCCGAACGTCATCTTCGCCTCGAACACGTCCACCATACCCATGGCCGAAATCTCAAGCGAGTCCGACCGTCCCGAGCAGGTGGTGGGCATGCATTACTTCTCCCCGGTCCCGCTCATGCCGTTGCTGGAAGTCATACAGGGCCCCAAATCGAGTGCGGCGGCCGTGGCAACCGCCGTTACCGTGGGCCGCACCATGGGGAAGACCGTCATGCTGGTCGGTGACGGACCAGGTTTCTATACCAGTCGTACGTTCGCGTCCTACGTCATCAGCGGGTTCAAACTGGCAGAACTTGGGATGTCGCCCTGGGACGTGGACCGGACGGCTTTGACCGCGGGTTTTCCACAGGGTCCGTTACATGTGTACGGGACCGCCGGCGGAAACGTAATCTATCACGCGGCCAACTTTTTGGTTTCCCGTTTACCCGGCCGGTTCAAGGTGCCGGAGTCGCTTGTGAAGCTCTATGAAGCCGGCTTCGTGGGTGCGGGCAAACCGAGCTTCTACCTGGATGATCGAAAGCTGATTCCGAATCCCGCCGCGGCCGATTTCATCGTTAAGACCAAGGGCATGCCCACGCCCACGATTGATGAAGCGGTGGATATTTTGCTGCTGGGAATGGTAAACGAGGCCTTTTGTTGCATGAGCGAAGGAGTCCTCAAGGATTACTACGGAATGGACCTGGGAGCGGTCATGGGGATAGGTTTTCCCGATTGTCTGCACGGGCCTGCACGATACGTAAGTCGCAAAGGAGTCGGCGCTGTAACGAAGAGACTGGAGGAACTTGCCGACAAGTTCGCAATGCCCGGGCTCAAGCCCGCCTCTGATTTCGACATGCTCGCAGCCTGCGGTGTCGACTCCAACCTAATCTAAGGGAGATCACATGGAAGACGCCTTCATAGTCGCCGCGGTAAGAACGCCCATAGGGAAACGGAACGGAAGTCTTTCGGGATTCCGAGCCGATGAGCTGCTGGGATTGGTCTTGCGGGAAGTGGTCGATCGGGTGGGCCTTGATCCCGTCCATGTGGAAGACGTTGTGGGCGGCACGGTAACCCAAGTGGGCGAACAGGGTTTCACGCTCCCTCGAATGGCCGTGCTCGCAGCAGGGTTCCCCGACGACATACCCGGAGTGTCCATAAACCGCCAATGCGGATCAAGTCTCACCGCCGTCAATTTCAGCGCGGCTCAGATAATAGCGGGATGGCGGGACTGCGTGATCGCGTGCGGTTGCGAGGTAATGAGCAAGTACGCCATCGCCGCGGAGTGGCTGAACCTGACCCTTTCCAACGGCAAGCCCGCCGGAATGCCCTTCGGTCCCGCGTACCTCAACCGCACGGGGGGCAAATTCGTAGATCAGGGAATGGCGGCTGAGCTCATAGCGCAGAAGTGGTCGATCTCAAAAGAGGAAATGGACCGGTTCGCGCTTCGGAGCCATCAGCGTGCAGCGACCGCTCAGGCCGAGGGCAGGTTCGACCGGGAAATACTCCCGGTTAAGATCCAAGGCCCCGATGGTCAAGAGACCGTGCTTCGACGGGACGAGACGGTTCGCCCGGAAACGTCCCTGGAGGCCCTGGCAGGCCTAAAGACGGTTTTCGGCACGAAGGTAATAACCGCCGGCAATTCAAGTCCCATCACCGATGGGGCTTCGGCTGTTCTGCTCATGTCCGGCAGGAAGGTGCGAGAGCTCGGTCTGACTCCTAGGGCTCGAATAATCGCATCGGCAGTGGCGGGCGCGGACCCTGTGATGATGCTTACCGGGCCTATCCCGGCAACGAAGAAGGTGCTTGGTATGGCTGGCCTAGACCTGAAGGAGGTCGACGAAGTGGAGATCAACGAAGCCTTCGCCCCGGTCCCCTTGGCATGGGGACGCGAATACGATCCCGATTGGGAGCGTGTGAATCCCAACGGCGGAGCCATAGCTCTGGGGCATCCCGTGGGTAATTCCGGGTGCCGTCTCTTGGTAACGTGCCTGCACGAACTGGAAAGAACCGGAGGCGGATACGGACTGGTTACGCTTTGTACCGGAGGTGGAATGGCCCCCGCGACGATAATCGAAAAGGTGTAACAATCCACCCGCAATAGCGAACAATGAACCACCAAAACCCTGGTGTCGTAATCGTTCACCACGATAGATGAGGAATTAACCACGAAGACGCAAAGGCACAAAGAAATCAAAGACTAATATCTTTCAAGCCTCTGCGGGGCCAAGTGCCCGCTTTCAGTGACAGGCGGACCCGATCCGCACGTCACTCGGTATTTGTCAATCATTTCAAATCTTCCTTCGTGTCTTGGTGCCTTCGTGGCTTAATTTTCCGGGGCCGGCGAGCCGGCGCGGTGAACGTTTACCTGGTGTCTTTGTGGTTCTCTTTTCCGGCCTCAACAAGCCGTAGGGTCGAACGCAGGCGTATTCGGAGGAATCGGCATGGCGGACCGTGATGCGACATCCGGCATTCCTGAGAGGAAGTTTCCTCCGGGGAAAGTAAAGATAATGGAGGCGCTCAGGCATCTCTTGGAGCAAAAGGAGTTCGCATCAATCACTACGTCGGAGCTTGCTCAAACGGCCGGGGTGACTGAAGGGCTTATATACAAGTATTTCAAGGATAAACGGGACCTGCTTCACGCCGTTCTTGCGGATTACGTGGATTTCTTCATCAACCGCATGGAAGACGAACTCCAAGGAGTCGAGGGCGCTCTGAACAAGCTGCGAAAGGTGATCCGGATCCACATGGCAATGTACGCCCATAACCGTGTTTTCTCCAGAATACTACTCTTGGAGGTGAGAAATCACCCCGACTACTTTCAAAGCGAAGCATACGAAACGGTAACACGGTACACATCCATGCTCTTGGAGATCATCAAAGAAGGCATGGCCGAGGGGTCGGTGCGACGCGATATGCCCGCCTCGGCAGTAAGACAAATCATACTTGGCGGAATTGAGCACACATGCCTTCCCAACGTTCTCTTCCACCGTTCTCTGGATCCGCTGGAGGCATCGGAAAGGCTTTGCGACATGATTTTCCAAGGGATAACGCAAAGCGGTCCGCCTCGGCCTCAAGAAATGGGCATGGATCCCGGACGACCGATAAAGGGAGAATAAATATGAACATCTTGCCGTATGACGAAGAACATAGAATCTTTAGGGATGCGTTGAGGAAGTTCTTTGCCAAGGAAGTCATCCCTTATGTGGACGAATGGGAGGAAAGCGGGGCGGTCCCGCGATCGGCCTGGAAAAAGATGGGTGACAACGGCTTCCTCTGCATGCAGGTGCCGGAGGAATATGGAGGGTTGGACGCGGATTTTCTCTATTCGGTGATCGTTATGGAGGAGTTGGCTCGCAGTAATCATTTCGGGTTGTTGGCGAGCCTTCATAGCGATATCGTAGTTCCTTACATCTTGTCTTACGGATCGGAAGAGATCAAGCACAAGTACCTCCCCGGATGCATTTCAGGGGATATAATTACCGCGGTAGCCATGACCGAGCCCAACGCGGGCAGCGACCTTGCCGCGATGCGTGCCACCGCGGTCGATGACGGGGACCATGTAGTAATCAACGGCCAGAAGACATTCATAAGTAACGGCATTATCTGTGATCTCGTGGTACTGGCCGTCAGGGACCCCTCCATAGAAAACCCCCACAAAGCCGTGGACTTGTACGTGGTTGAGGCCGGGACACCGGGCTTCGACAAAGGGCGCAAACTGAAAAAGATAGGTTGGCACAGCCAGGACACGGCCGAACTATATTTCAGCGATTGCAGAGTCCCGAAGGCCAACAGACTCGGCGAAAAAGGGTCCGGATTCCGGATGCTCATGGAAAAGCTCCAGCAAGAACGACTTGTTTGTTCCATAGGAGCACAAGCACTTGCGGAGCGTGTGTTGGAATCCACCATCACCTACTGCAAGGAACGCACGGCGTTCGGAAAACCCATCTCACAGTTCCAAAACACTCAGTTCCGCATTGTTGAAATGGCCGCGGATCTTAAACTGGGTCGCACATTCCTCGACAAGCTGATCGTGGAGCATATGGAAGGCCTGAACGTCGTCCTGGACGTATCCATGGCGAAGTTTTGGATTACCGATGCCGCCAAACGCGTGATCGACGGATGCCTCCAACTGCACGGAGGATATGGTTATTGTGAAGAATATCCGGTTGCCCGTGCTTGGCGGGATGTTAGGGTAATGTCCATTTTCGCAGGTACCAACGAGATCATGAAGACCATCGCGGCCAAATATATGGGTCTTTGAGCGTCCCCGTACCGAGGCCCGGCACTCTCCGTCGGTACGCAGGTTATCCGAAGTAAACGATAAGAGGAGGTTCCGTCATGCATCTAGGAGGACTCGTCGCGAGGAACAAGCGCACCGTTCCCGACAAGGAAGGCATCATCTATCAGGACAAGCGTTACACCTGGGCGCAGGTGGACGACCAGGTCAATACGGTTGCCAACGCTCTGATTAAGGCAGGCGTGAAACAAGGCGACAAGGTGGCCATGTGGATGTTCAACTCGGACCTTTTCGTCATTGCTTTTTACGGCATAGCAAAAGCCGGGGCGGTTGCCGTTCCCGTGAACTTTAGGCTCACCCCCCCGGAAGCCGAGTACATATTCGATAATTCCGACGCTGTGGCCTTGATCTTCGACGATGTCTTCGAACCTGCGGTCAAGGACATCAAAACGCGGAACGGGAAAATCAAGTACTTCATTTCCGCGGGACCCGGAAAATTTGACGGTTGTGATCCGATGGAACAGATCGGCGCTTCAGGGGACCGCACCGACCCCGACATCGACGTGGACGAATACGCGGAAAGCGAGATCATCTACACCTCCGGAACGACGGGAAGGCCGAAGGGCGCGGTCTTGGTTCATCACAACCAAATGGCCGTTACAACCACGGTATGCTCACTGTACGCCCTCAATCCGGACGACCGCATCCTGCACGTTGCCCCGCTGTTCCACTCAGCGGAGCTCAACCTGTACCTCAACCCGGGGACCTATATGGGCTGCACCCATGTCGTCATGAAGGATTTCATCCCCTCTCAGGTGCTTGCCACGATCCAAAAGGAAAAGATTACCCAATTCTTCGGCCCTCCCATCATGTACCTGATGATGATGAACGTGCCCAATTTCGACGAGTACGACTTGTCGTCGGTGCGATTCTTCGGGTACGGGGCCGCACCCATGGCTGCGGAATCGGTGAAACAGGCCATCGCCAAGTTCAAGACCACCAATTTCTTCTGCCTCTGCGGTCTAACCGAGGGGGGGCCCGGCGGTATCGCCCTGTATCCCAAGGATCAG
This sequence comes from Pseudomonadota bacterium, assembly GCA_043799015.1. GTDB lineage: Bacteria > Desulfobacterota > Desulfomonilia > Desulfomonilales > Desulfomonilaceae > JAZDOF01. The sequence goes on from JAZDOF010000514.1 coordinate 11,484, forward strand.
CTTCGAAAGGCCGGTGCCGGCGGCAAGTATATCGTCAATATGGAGACGAAGCTTGTGGATGAGTACGGCAACACGGTCACAGCTCCGGGGGTGGTCGGGGAGCTGGTCATCACTGGTGAAACGACGATGAAGGAGTACTACAAGAATCCCCAAGCCACGGCGGAGACCATGCGCAACGGTTGGGTGCACTCCGGCGATTTGGGAGTGATGGACGACGAGGGCTACATCACGCTCGTGGACCGGAAGAAGGATATGATCATTACCGGCGGCGAGAACGTGTACTCCAAGGAGGTCGAGGACGCAATATTCGAGAACCCCAAAGTGAGTACCGCCGTCGTGATAGGGGTGCCGCATACCACATGGGGTGAGACGGTCATGGCCGTGGTGACGCTGCGGCCGGAACAGGAACTCACCGTGGAAGAATTGAGAGCATTTCTCAAGAAAAGGCTCGCGGATTTTAAGATCCCAAGGCTCCTTGAGGTAGTGGACGCCCTGCCGGTGAACGTCGCAGGCAAAGTGATGAAGTACCAGCTCAGAGACCAATACAAGGAGAGAGGCTCAAAGCTATAGCTGGACGTGCTGCAATTGCGTATATAGGCCTGTTCAGTGGGGGCGACCGGTGGTCGCCCCTAAATTGGATGGATTCGTCGACGAGATGAAGATATGATATGCCTATCGGACAAACGAAAGCCGGGATGGAGTAGCCAAATTGTGGCTGAACCCGGTGCGGCTTGCGAACAGCGGTGGATTTAGTCGAAGTGATATCAACAAGGTTATAGGGCTGGTGGAAGCCAACCGACTGATTCTGCCGAGGGCATGGAATGACTACTTTGGCCTTTGACATGAAACCCGGCATCGCGACGCAAGTCAGGATAACTGATGCCGGCCTTATCGTGGAACTTCTCGACGGACGCACCATCACGGTGCCTCTTGCGTGGTACCCCAGGTTGTTCCGGGCAACCGCGGCCGAACAAAACAACTGGCGCTTTATCGGCAAGGGGGAGGGCATCCATTGGCCCGATCTCGACGAAGACGTCAGTGTGGCGGACCTCCTTATGGGAAAGCCCTCGGGCGAGAGCCAACGATCCTTCGAGAGGTGGAAGGCGAATCGGGCCGCGGCAGGAAGGAGCTGAAAATGGAGACACGGCATGGAAGTGACGCTTGAGGCTCTGAAGGGTCTACTGGAACACAAGATAGGATTCGTGGAACGGATGGGGCTCAAGGTTCTCGATCTCAGCCCCGGGCATGTCAAACTCATGGTCCCGCTGGAGCGAAACGTAAACCATGTGGGCGGAATGTATGCAGGCGCTATGTTCACCCTTGCCGAAATTCCGGGAGGGGCTTTGAGTCTGGCGACCTTTGACCCGTCGAAGTACTATCCCGTGGTGAAAGAATTGACGATCCGGTTCCTTAAGCCGGCGGAGACCGACCTAACCTTCGAGGCCTCGCTCGCACCGGAAGAGGTTGCGCGGCTGAACTCCGATCTTTCTTCAAAAAGCAAGGCTGATTTCGTCATTGAAGGAGTAATCAAGGATACAAGCGAAAACGTGGTTGCCCAAACGCGAGCAGTGTACCAGGTACGGGCACTGGAACGCCGTTGAGTGATTCGACTAAGCCGTGACGCAGGCCTCGCCCGCAAGGAGTGTGGTCTGCTCGCTCCCCCTCGGGCTGCGTGCGCGATTTTTCGTCGCTTCCTGGACTGCCGAAGCAAGACGAACCAGCGGCTTCCCGGCTTCCTGCCCGGCCTCCCGCACGATTCGGAACCTCACGATATGTCGTCCAACGCCCGGCTGAAGGCTTCTTCCGCGGGGATGCCGATCACCGGATTTTCTCGAAACTCGTTCAGGCGGCGGGGGGCTTCTTCGATCCAGAGCATTTCCACCTCCGATGCCGATGGCTCGTCCAGGCTCAGCAACAGCTTTCTCGCCAAGTGTGCCCGCTCTTCGAGACACAACTGCATGGCCGCTGAAATGACTTGGTCCAATTCTGTGCTCATGTCCTGTCTCCAGACCTTTCCTCATCCGTGGCGTACTATTCATCCGCTCTCGGGCGATGCACACACATTACCAGCTTTTTCGGCGTTCATTTGTCAAAGGTTACCAAGAGGGAATCCTGATGTGGTATCATTCCGGACGTAACATCATATCAGCATACAGGATCGGTTCCGTTCGACCCGGAAACCTTCCGAGCGTATAGAGCAATTCCCGGCAAGGCTGTGATTCCATGGGCAAAGATGCTCAGCAGCACTGTTGCCATTACCACAATCCTAACAGTGGGTTCTCCGGGAAGTCGCGCTTCCTCTTCCAGAAAAACGAGCCCGAGAACGATGGACGCCAGACCCCGTGGTCCAAACCAGCCCATGAACAAGACCGTAGCTCTTTTCAGGCCTGTTCCCGTCAGCGCAACGGCTACCGGCAGCATTCGAACCACGGTGAGGCTTAGAACAGCGTATACTACCACCGTCAAATTGAACTGCTCCCACGCCCCTGCAACGAACAGGCCGAAGAGAAAGAACACGAAAGAATTGAGGGCCTGTCCCCATTCTTCGGTGAACTCGATACAGATCCTTTCCGCATCCTTGAAACCGGCTTGAACCGCGAGGCCCGCCGTGAAGGCCGCGATAAACATGCTTGCCCCCGTTGGTTTAGACGCGATGATGCAGAATAGAGGCAAGGCAACCAGCCCGAGTTGCTCAAAAGCGTGTGACGACCATCCATTCCTCTGAGCGGGTCCCAACAACCCTCCGCCGATGAGTCCCGTCAGCAGGCCCACGAGGGTCCCGAATCCCAATTGCTCGACAATGAAGCGGACCATTACCGCTCCTGCGCCTTCGGTGCCGCTCGCCGCCAAAGCAATAAAGAGCATCATGAAAGGGACCGCCAGACCGTCGTTGAGACCGGCCTCCACATTCAGCGACCGGCGAACGAGTGAAGGTACCCGGGGACTGTTGACTATGATTTGTCCGAGCCCCGCATCGGTCGGGGCCAGGATGGCGGCCAGAACCCCGGCTTCCCATACGGTAAGCGATGGAAACAACGCAACGGCGATGAGGGTTCCCAGGAGGATGGTCAACAACATTCCCGCGCTCAGTAACCGAAAGGGCAGGTATCCATCGGCCTTTAGAGCCTGTAAGTTGACGCGGGAGGCATCGGAAAAGAGTGTCATAACGAGGCCTATTTCCGCGAACCATAGAAACGCCGTGCGGTTGCCTTCAAGCTCATGAAGCTCCGGCATGACGACGACCGCTAAAATACCGGCCGTGGTGAATATCATGGGCCCGGTCACGACGGATTGCTCCAAGCGCCGTGCTATCAGGCTATAGAGGAAAAATACCGAGACGAAAACCGCAACCAGGATCATATGGACTCAAGGCTCCTTTCCTCAGGGTTCGACCGGTCTCAACCGGCGCACATCCGGGGAATGCTTTGCGCAATCACTTGGGAACCGATTCGGGCGACCGGGATCAATTGTCGGTCATCACGGCCGCTGGTCCCGGCTTGGCCCGGTGCCTCCGCCGGCTCCTGATTCCATACTTCTATTACCGATGTGGATACTGATAAGATACGCCACCAGGACTGCAGTATAGAATTGTCCGGTAATGGCCTCGGCAATCGCCAACCTCTGGGCGAAGGGGGTCTTGGGAACTATATCTCCGTAGCCGAGCGAGGCCAATGTCACGAAACTGAAATAGATCAGGCTCGATAATGCGTCGGATCGAGAAGGGGGCAGGTCAAAGGAACCGGGATCAAACCATGTGACGAGAGCATAGACATAGGCCCAACACATGCCCAGGAACAGATAGAGGTTGAGCGAACCTATGATTTGCCCGGCCGTCACCACAGTTGCCTTCCAAAGTGCTCCAAGGCTAAGGTACACGGAGTATCCCAGCAACGCGAGCGTAACAATCAGCAGAACCAACCCCATGGGGCGACGTAAGGCGTCCGTGACACTCCACGGTAGAACTCCGATACAGGTGACGACCGCCACCAAAGCGCATATGAGAAAGACCATGAAGTAGCGTGCCTGTGTGGCTTTCTCGGTGAGCAACCAGCCGGCAGCA
>JAZDOF010000515.1:0-2954 GCA_043799015.1 Pseudomonadota bacterium
CCGGGCGGTTCCCACATCTCGGGTTGAAGCTCGGACTCGGCCGAGGCGCTCTCCGATTCGGCCCTAAGGTCCAGGACGGATTTGGAGCACGGCCGGCACAAACACACGTGTTCGGCTACCAGCCCCGCAGTCCGTTCATCGAGAGCATCGGATACATACCGCTTAAGTATTTCCTCGGCGTAGTGGGGGCCTTGTTCCGCTTCTTCGCGAAGTTTCCGGAGCCCCGGATCGCCTGCCGCTTCGGCGAGAAATGCCTCGAAAGACTCTATGCTTTCCAGGTGTTCAAGCAGCTTCATAGCCGACCTCCGATTCGGAAAAAAACTCTCAGCTCTTCCACTAGTTTTTTGAAATCCTGCAACATTTGCCCGTTCCGCATCCCCCACGCGGCTCCCAGGCGACTCGCTCCGTGAAAGAATTCCCGCAGCCGGTTCTTGAGATGAAGAATGTCTTCATACTTATCGGCATGGCGTTTGCCCCAAACCGTCGCCTCCACTTCCCCCCGCGGACGGCTGAGGGACAGCGTCCACCAGTCCCTTAAGCGTATATATCGTTCTCGTTTTGGAGAACCCTTGGGTTCGCATTCGATCCAATGGTGAATGAGTTCCCCGACCATGTGATGCTCCTCTTTCAAGGGAGGGCAACCCAGGACCTGCGGGTCCATTGGTGACATTGCGGCCATATTAGATACCTTCCATAATTGCCTTTGACCTTGGAATCTCTCGCGTGACCCCTCTCGGCTCCGGCACCTCGCCGTTGGTGGGGCATGTAACGAGAATCCCGGTCGTATTTCTACGGTTGCGAGGTTTGAGCGCCCTGCCGGCGCGATCGGCCGTCGGGGGCTCCATTTAGTCATTGTCCTTCATCGCCCGCCTTCTGCCGGGGTTTACCGCAGCATAACGTCGAATGCGGCGGCTTCCAAGGAAAAGATCGAAGACGCCCGTAAGCGGCATGACGTGCGACTCGACTCATGATACCCCTTTCGTGAGGTATCCTCGCATCGCCCTCAGATCCTGGTCCAGCACCAGCGGGGCCACTCCATGCATTGCCGCGGTAAGCCGTTTGGCTTCGTCGACGCGGCCCAGATTCATCGCCTGAGTCATGAAATCCATGAGGCGCCTGCATCGATCGGGCGGCAGCTCATCCGGTCCGTTTCCATCGTTGGCGAATTCATCGAGGTTGGACATTAGGTGCAGCATTTCCCGTCGGGCTTCGGGGATGGGGTGGGCCGGGACCTCCAAGGTGTCCACGTCTTCCATGTGGCCGACCATGGGCGGATACGCGAAATCTCGGCACTCGACCAAACGTTTGGGAGCGTATCGGTCACACATCGGTGAGGCTGCGGAAACGCTCCGGGTGGGATCGTACAGGCATTTTTCCACCGGCTTCCACGTTCCGTCGGGGAGTTTTTCTTTGGTGCGGAAACTATCGCAGCTAATGCATGCCGGCAAGGCGTGCTTCAGCACGGCGCTCGTGCAGAAAGCCCCGTCTAAGGGCCGTGGGAGGTCCAGGAACGTGCAATGGCCGCGTCGAGCCTTTTTCTGCATGATGAATCGAGTGCAGTTGAGGCAAACCAAAGCCGGGACGACCGTGTATACGGTGACATCCCGGTCGGGATCGACCGCGCAACTCCGAGGGTCGCCCGAGTAGTGCCTACAGTTTCCGCATATGCGGCGTGAGGCCTCACGGGTCAAGTGCTGAACGATGCCGGCCTCGCAGAGGATTATGAGCAGCACCACGTTGCCGGCAAATCCTTTGAAAGGTTTGCTCGATACCTTGACAACCTCGTCCGCACCGTGGAAATCCCGGACTCCCACAGTGAAGCCCGTGCCTGACGCGGCATCGGTCCGGTTGGATCGGATCAAAGCCTCGACCTGTCGTCGAAGGCCGTCATAGTTCGTGACGTCCTTCATCAGAGTTTCGGAAAGCCGGCTGAGCACGGTGAAGAAAACATGGTCGAAACACCGGCACAGATCCGGGAATTCGCCTAGGTTGCGTTCGGTGAACAAACGGCATACCTTGCGGTCGAGGTTGAGATACGGACAGCGACCGTCGCGCCGGAAATCGTCGCCTTCGCCCAGGCAATAGCAGCGATAAGCTCGTTTTTTCCAGTCGCCGTAGATTTTTTTGTCCCTCGCGTCCAGGTCCGTTGCGTCGCCGCCCGTTTTTGGGGGTTCGAGGTCGTCGGGGTCCGAATTATCTGCGGGAGTGGGAAAGCTGTGATCCTGTGCGTCGTGATCCGGCATGCCTCATCTCCTTTCGAGCGTTCGCTCGTTCATGTTCAAGCCTTGGATTATTTCAGGTATTACAACCGGACAGGCCCGCCAGCCGACGTCACTCACCGTGAATTTCCACTCCCGACCGTGCATAATCGAACCCCGATCTCCCAATCTCGGCCGGGTCTCCTAGAATAGTTCCTGTTTCTTCCATAAATCCTCCTTAAGTCACGTTCATCCGCGTGGACTCATGCCAAGGCCGCACTCTACCAGGGCCCCAGCCCTGCGGGGTCTTCAGGCGCTCGCGTCCATCAACCGACCGGTCTCGTGCATCCGCCCCAAGAACCGCCTCTTTATTTCGACTAATTTCACCGTGATCGTTCAATCCCCCAGTCTCCACAATCATACATCCGACACCCCGTGAGGGAATTGGTTCCGGAGATCGTAGCGGTTTCTTGAAAGGCAACGTAATACCCCGGAAGGGTTGATTAGTGCTCCGTGGCATAAATGCGGTCGAACATTCCAGCGTGATGCCGGGTACCTGTATTCGCCGGTTCTCATCAGTCCAGCTCGGAAGAACCCCCCTCTTATCCCCCCGTCAACGGGGGGAAGCTCCCTCCCCGTTGACGGGGAGGGCTGGGGAGGGGTCTCTTTATTCGTCACCGTATTTAGGAAACGGACCACTAAGGGTGGACCTCACAGGAAGCGTCTTTTCATCTCACTTATGTACTCGGGGATGCC
>JAZDOF010000526.1:0-3835 GCA_043799015.1 Pseudomonadota bacterium
ATAAGCGGCACCTTTCCCATCGCGCCTCGATCATATATCGCATCAGGGACCCTGCCGAGTTCTTCCATAACGTCGAGCACTCCCCAGGCCATCATGCTGTTTTCCTCCTCCTCCACATCCGGCGGGGTGCGGCTGCGGTCAAACTCGGCGATGGAATATCCCAGGGACTTTATCTTATTCACCAGCGCATCGGAAAAAGTCAAAACCATGGCGGCGCGCATATTGGGATCATAGTCCAGGGCCGCCAGCACCAGTCGGTGGATATGCCTGGATGCGCCGAAGGTTGCGGACGCGACGGTGGTGATGGTATTGCCCACTCGCAAAATTCTGCCGGGAAAGGACGCGACGTCGTGAAGGGATTCCGCGAAGGGGATTGCGTAGGCCAGATTGGATTGCACCTCGGGGATGAGTCGGCTGATGTTGAGGCGCTTGAGCCTTCTTAGGGCTTTGTCCAGGGATTCTATGACGTTGGTGCGTGAGATTTCTCTTGTAATGGAGGCATAATGGTTGGCCGGGCCGATTCCTTTCCCAATGCCCAGCGAAAACCGCAAGGCCCGGTAAAGGTACCGTTTGGCTTGATCTATGCACTCCACCAGGGGGGTGCCTTTGGCCTTCAAGGTTGCTATTGCCGACGCGAGGGTGCAACCAATCCCGTGAGTGTGCCGGGTCCGGACGCGATGGGTGGAAAACTCGTAATGCCTTTCCCCATCGTAGAGAACATCCACGGGGGCGCCGGGCAAATGGCCCCCTTTCACCAGGACGTAACGCGGCCCCATCTTTTGGAGCTTTGCCGCGGCCCTTTTCATATCGTTGACATCGGAAATGCTGAGGTTTGACAGAACTTCCGCTTCGGGCAGGTTGGGGGTAAGCAGATAAGTTCGTGGAAACAAGTGCTCAACAAGGGCCTTCCTTCCCTCGGCATCGAGAAGGGTCGTGCCGTTCTTGGATTCCAGCACGGGGTCCACAACTACGTTCTGAATATTGTAACGGCATATTCCATCGGACACGACCCGCACGATATCCGCGTTGCACAACGCTCCCGTCTTTACGCACTGAGCCCCGATATCGCTCAATACCGAATCGATCTGTAAGGCCACGAAGGAGGCATCAACGGGCATCACCGACTGCACGCCGATCGTATTCTGGGCCGTAAGAGCGGTCACCACGCTCATGCCGTATCCGCCCAGAGAGAGGATAGTCTTAAGGTCGGCCTGGATTCCGGCCCCGCCTCCTGAATCGGATGCGGCAATTGTGAGTACCTTGTGCATCATCGGTATCTCCGTAACGTTTGCCGTTAATGCCGGCCGGAGAACGGTTAGTCCCCGCCCGCCCGATCGTTTCCCATACGACGGGCGGGGACCAACCCCGCCCTTACGCAGGTTTTCGAATACCGCAACTATAACGGCCCGACAGGCAGGCTCGTTACGCGAGGCTCTTTTTTATTACCTTCTTGTCGATCTTGCCGACGCTCGTCTTGGGGATCTCGTCCACGAACAAGAATGTGTCGGGAACGCCCCATTTCGACAACGTTCCTTCTTTTACGAAGGTTTCTAGGAATGAACGCAATTCGTCCGCGGATATTTTGTCCTTCAATTCGATCCTGGGTACTACCATGGCCACCGGCCGCTCTCCCCATTTGTCGTGCGGGACACCCACGACGGCCGCTTCGGATACGTGCGGATGACGGCTGATGAGACTTTCCAGATGAAGCGAGGATATCCACTCGCCGCCGGTCTTGATGACGTCCTTCAGACGGTCGGTGATCGTGAGATAGCCCGTAGCGTCCACAGTGGCTATGTCACCCGTGTGCAGCCATCCATCCCGCCAAAGCTCCTCGGATTTTTCCGGTTCCTTGAAGTAACCTTGGGTGAGCCAGGGCGTTCGCGCCACGATTTCGCCGGCGGTCTTCCCGTCCATGGGCACCTGATCGCCGGAAGACATGTCGGCCACCTTGATGTTTACCAAGGGGATGGGAATACCTGTCTTGACCCGATAGTCCAGTTGACGGTCTTGATCCCATTCCATCATGTCGGGCTTGAGAGTGGCCAGGGTAAGCACTGGACACGTCTCGGACATGCCGTACCCCGCGTAGATGTCTATTCCTCGGTCCAAAGCCGCCTTGGCAAGGCCGCGAGGCAACGCGGAGCCCCCTATTACGACTTTCCACCCGCTCAAATCGATGTCCTTGGCCGCCGGGCTGGCCAACAGCATATGAAGGATGGTGGGGACGCAATGGGAAAACGTTACCTTCTCCTTTTTCAGGAGGTTAAGTATCATGGGCGGCTCGTACCTGCCGGGGTACACATGCTTTGCACCCAACATGGTCGCGACGAACGGGAAGCCCCACGCGTGGACGTGAAACATCGGAGTAATCGGCATGTACACGTCCGCGGACTGGAAGCGTCCCGGTGCCGTATACCCGGCCACGGCCACACTACAACCGAGGGTGTGAAGAACGAGTTGGCGATGGCTGTAATAAACGCCCTTGGGGTCGCCCGTGGTCCCGGTGGTGTAGAACGTGGTCGCTTGAGTATTCTCGTCGAATTCCGGGAAATCGTAAGAGTCCGAAGCCTTCGCCAGCAGTTCCTCATATTCCCCGGCCGTCGGAAGCGACGTGGTCGGTTGTTGATCTCCCTCTTTGATTACGATGTAGGTCTTGACCATGGTCAATTGGTCTTTGATGGCTTCGAGAATAGGCAGGAAGTCCTGATGCACTATGACGGCCACGTCCTCGGCATGCTTCATGGTGAACAGGATTTGCTCGGGCGAGAGGCGAACGTTTACCGTATGGAGTATGGAGCCCATCATGGGAATGGCGAAGAAACTCTCCAAGTACCGATGGGAATCCCAATCGAGGACTGCAACCGTATCGCCCGGCCCCACACCTTGAGACGAGAGCAGGGACGCCAATTTGTGTATACGTTTGTACAAATCGCGGTACGTATAGCGGAAGCTGTCCCGATAAACAATTTCCTGGTCCGGCGCATATGCCATGGGGCTGTGAAGTAATTGCTTTACTAGGAGAGGGTAAGTGTACGCCGAAGGCGCTGTCGTAATTCTGCGTAATTGCTTTTCCATGTGGTGCGTTTCCTCCTACACCGGCTATGTTTACCCGCCGTCGCGGGTATAGAAAGCCTCTTAAGAACAGCCTGGATCGGTCCGATACTCTAAGGCCGAGAAAATAGCACCAAAACGTTCGAAAAGCAAAGCGTGTGCCGAGTCGGAATGTTACCATTCACTTACGGGGGGGGGAATTCCAATCTCAACGTGGCGCAGGCTTTCCAGCCTGCGAATTTTCTTAGTGCGTTCTCGGCAGGCTGGAAAGCCTGCCCCACAAGAGTGAATGGTTACGTCGGAATAGGTTGTTTCCGACGAGACTTGCCATGACCGATAGGTGCGGCGGCGGCAGCCGGAGCGAAGTCGGTCGTTCAGAAACCGGTAACGGCTTCCCGCCCCTGTTCGACCCAAGAATCGCGCAACTCGGAAGAAGAATGAACCACAAAGGCACAAAGAAATCAAAGGCTAATTATCTTCAGGTACCTCCGAGTCAAGCTTGCACTTTGATTTGCAGGCGGACACGATTTGTGAACCAACACACGTTTATGAATCATTTCAACATCTTCTTCGTGTCTTGGTGACTTTGTGGTTAAGTTTTCGGGATTCAAAGCCCCGTCCCGGTGAACGGTTACAAAAAAAACGACCCTGCATGGGTCGCTTCTTTGTTTTCAGGTGCAGGTAGGCCCGGGTCATACCGCAAAATCGGCCGAACGCACCACGGAAGCCTTCACGTTTGCCTCGTCACCGACCGAAGCATCATCCGCCTCGTCATCCCAGA
>JAZDOF010000549.1:0-3377 GCA_043799015.1 Pseudomonadota bacterium
ATGATTACCCCGGACGAAGAAAAGGCGGTCCTCGCCCGTGCGTACGTTCCGGAACACAGCGTAGAGCTGATGACAAGGATTTCCGGAGGTGAACCGTTCCTTTTCGAAGACTATTTCTGCTGTAGGACGCGATACGGCGTCATTGTGGTGGGATATCCTCTCCAGGACGAGTTTGACGTGGTCCGTTTCGAGAAAACGTTGGGAAGGATAGCCAAAGCCTTCCGACCTTCAAGTCTTTCCATTATTGCTCCCCAGGCACCTCCCTCGTATCAGGCCGCATTTGTCGAGCGAAAAACGGATGTGTACTACACGTTGAATTTGCCGGCCAAGCCGCCCGGCGGGACTCTCGGGCGAATGGTAAGGAAGGCTGCGGAGTTGGCCATGGTGGAACAGGCGATGGTGCTGACCCAAGATCATCGTGACCTGGCCCGCGAATTCACGGAACGGATCGGTCCCCCGCCTCGGATCACCGAATTGCTCGGCGGGATGTGGCGTTACGTGGGTTACGCTGGAGACTGCATGGTGCTCAATGCGCGCCATGGCGACGGCCGGCTTGCCGCGTTTTTCGTAGTGGATTGCGCGCCCAAGGAATTTGCGTCGTACATTATCGGTTGCCATTCCAAGAAGGACTATTTACCGGGTGCTTCGGACCTGTTGATGAGCCGCTTGATCGCCTACGGATCGGATTTGGGCAAGCGTTATATCCATCTCGGCATAGGCGTCAACCGCGGTATCCGGCAATTCAAGGAGAAATGGGGCGGAATCCCCGCCACGCCCTATGAACTGTGTGAGATTGCCCTGAGAAAGCCTTCCTTGTTGGATGCCCTCCTTGGCTATGCAGTGCGACCGTGAAGGTTTGGGTCGAAGAACATGTTGCTGAGTCGATTCTGGAGAAGAGACCTGCGAATGGTCCGCCGTGTGCGAAAGCAAGGCCGGGAGTCTTTCTTGGTGGGAACGGCCCATTTCTCGCCTTACAGCTTCAGGCGGCATCTTACCGGGTTGATCGAGCAAAGCGATTTCGCGCTTTTCGAAGGGCCTCTGGACCCACCGGGGATGGAGCGAGTGGTGGCTGCGGGGATGGAAGGCCGGAATGCCGGCGGCCTCCTGGACGAGCTGGATGAGAAGACTCTCAAGACTATCGCACGCATCCTTGACCTCGCGGTACCCGAACGCAGTTCCTTGATAAACCCGTACATGCCGGAGCCTTCGGCCAAAAACCTGCTGGATCAAACCATTAGCACCATGAAACCGTGGATGGCCTTTTTCGGCATTTACACGGCCTATCTGAAAAAGAAAGGTTGGCGGCATTCCGTCGACATGGAAGCTTATGAAATAGCACGCGAATTGGGGAAGACCACGGTGTTCATGGAGACCATCGAAGAACAGATAGAGGTGCTTGAAACTCTTTCTTGTGAACAAATGGCCGACTTTCTGAAACGAATCGACTCATGGTCTACCTATACCCGCTACTTCATGCGATGGTACCTCAACGGGGATCTGACCCAAATCGCACGCAATCCATACAATTTTCCCACCCGCAATCCGTGGGTGATAGATCGCCGCGACGCCATCTTCTGCGAGAGAATGGGGCCTTACCTTGAGCGGGGGCGTGCCGCCGTCTTCGGGGGAGTGCCGCACATGACGGGCGTAAGCCGCATTCTGATCGAAGAAGGATATGAGATAGTCCATGCCTGACGTATGCTACAACTTTCGTTGAGAGTTCCGTCCGAAAAGAGGAAATGTCGGGAATACGGCTCCCCCTCTTTGGGCGTCAAAATAAGAGATGGGTGCGTTGTTCAGGCATTTGCAGCGCCTCAACATTGGGTCATGGTCGGTAACCATTCACTTGCGGGTGGGAAATTCCAATCTCAACGTGGCGCAGGCTTTCCAGCCTGCGAATTTTCTTAGTGCGATCTCGGCAGGCCGGCAAGCCTGCCCCACAAGAGTGAATGGTTACCATGGTCGATTTATTATTCTTGCCCGGCGGCATTTCACAAGCTATATTCGGATACCATGGGGGTTTTTACGTACACCTTCGGAGCGAAAACAGAGGAGTCGGACCGATGAAGAAGGTTCTCTCGGTTTTCATAGCCATGGCGGCTCTGTGGTATCCATCCTCGTCCGTGTTTGCCCAGGGCATGGCAACCTTTCCCATCAATCAATCCTACGGCGCCTATGGCGAAAGGGCCACGGGGAGCGGCTTCCTCGGCACCCCTCGCCTGTACTTCGGCCGCCTCGAACACACGAACGCAAGCGTGTGGTCCCTTCAGAGGCGTTCCGGCACAGGTACGGCCGCGTGGCCGTTGCGAGGCTATTGGTTGGGAGCATCGACGGATCTCTCGCTTTCCGCCCCGCTTGGTCTCCTCGTCTCCGGATCGGTCTTTCTGCCGCAAAATTCGGCGGCAACCTGGTATCCCGAGCCTGTCGGAACCGCGTACGATTTCGAAGTCCCCTCGTACGATTGGTGGTCCGCTGACGCACTGGCAAAGTACTCCGTAGCAGGCGGTTTGGATGTATTGGCCGGCTTACGGTGGGATCATACCAGCACCAGAGTCAGCTATTTCGACAATACCGACGACGATTACATACTCAACGCATACATTCCCCTTTTCGGGGTGCAGCTTTCCCAACGATCATCCTACGGCTCGTTGCTGATCAGGGCTGTCGGCTCCCCTTGGGTTGCCGGTCGGCTCAAATACCATTTCTGGACACGGACCGCGTATGCCGAGTTTGGGGACTTTGACGCGAACAGCGGCTATTACGCGGAACTGTTCGCGGATTATTCACTGAAGATCACCGGTAATGTGGGCTTGGGCGGGTTCCTCAAATGGAATGCCCTTCACTTGTACACGGCGGAGCAGAACCTTTCCGGGTCCAATACCGAGCCGATTTCGTGGAGCGTCGACATCAAGTCGTGGACCTTCGGGGCAAGCTTGTCTGTGGGATTGTAGGTGTTTACCGAGGCGGTATGCAGCGCACCTCCAAACCCTCGCGGCTCCATTCCAACCCGGAAGGAAATCCAACGCTATACCCGGCTCGGTGCATCGGTTCTTTGAACCCGAAACGTCATTAGGTCGTAGAGCCGGTCCGCAAATGACGATATGGTCTCTCGCATGGCTAATTTTTCCCGCCAAGACCGGGGGATGCCGGATACGCCATAAAATGCCCCCGCTATCTGGCCGAAGACGGCCCCGGTGGTGTCCGCATCATTTCCCAAATTCACGGCCGATAAACACCCGTCCCGAAACGAGTCGGTCCGGTGAAACGCCCACAGTGCGGCTTCCAAGGATTTGACCACGAATCCGGAGCCTTTGATTTCCGGCGGCTCTCTACGCTTGAACGAACCACAGGCGATCTCGTCGATTTCCGGAGTCAGG
>JAZDOF010000580.1:0-3979 GCA_043799015.1 Pseudomonadota bacterium
AAGCCGGGCGGTTCAGAATAGATCTGTTTTACCGGCTGAATGTGGTGACCATTCATGTCCCCCCGTTGAGAGATCGACTCGAGGACATGCCGGCTCTGGTGCATAAGTTGAGTACGGCCCTTGCCAAGAAGATGGGCCTGCACGACATGCCGGTGGTTGAAGATGCAGCGATGGAGTCCCTCATGACCTACAAATGGCCCGGAAACGTTAGAGAACTTAAGAATCTCCTGGAACGGGCACTAATATTAGGTAACGGCCGCAGAATAACCCCGGAGGATTTGGCCTTCGGCACCACGTGGGGCCCTCAAGCCACGTCCGCCATTTCCATAAACGTCGGTTTGCCGAAGGGAGGGTCCATGAACGACGCACTGCGGGACGCGAAGAAATCCATGCTTCTGGAGGCATTGAGGCGCACGGAGGGAAATGTCAGTGCGGCTGCCCGAATGTTGGGCATAACAAGAGATGCGTTCAATTATTCGTTGAAGTCCCTCGGCATCAGGGACGAATAATCGTTCCAGCGCCCAAATAGGCGATGGTCTCGTGACGCCGGCGTCACGCTTCGCAGAGTGGTTAACGACCACTGATCGGTAATTCGGGGACTATAGTGTCACGCTTTGAGAATTGCGGGAACCCTGAACGGTTGAGTAAATCGAAACAAACATCCGTAGGGGCGGGGTTTATCCCCGCCCGCCGTCGACATCCAATGTAAATCTATTTCTGAAACGCTCTCCTAGCTTCTGTGCTTCTCCATCAACCTCACGTACTCGGTCTCGAGTTCGGCGGCCCATTTTTTCCCCAGCCTGCCGCAGAGTCGTATAAACTCGTCTGCGAACCTCTCGGCAAGAACACCTTCTCCGGGCTTTGGTTCAAAAACATCCGGCGTGTGCCGTACCATTTCATACGTAAGCATCGCCAAGTTGTTGAAGAAATAATCTTCTCGACTCTTGTAATTCGGGTCGTCGGTTTCCGAATACACCGAGCCGGTCACTTTTCCCAACTCCTGTGCCATCTTCGTATCCCCCTTCCCTCTTAGGCGGCTCCCAGGTTCTCTCCCCTCGGTCGCCGGTCGTACCCGCGCCTTTCGGAGTGGAATCCATGAAGGATTCTACCATCTTTCAAATAACGGAACCACCTCTTTCACCGGTCGCGAAATAGGAACAAAGCGCGTCGGTTCGCGACCCAATCAGGGGCCACTCTCCCCCCGGATTCGATTAATAAGGTCCGTGGTGGAAACACCGGCCGCATGCTTGACGAACACCACACGACCGCCCCGTGCCTTTACCACATCCTCTCCCACGACCTTTCGCCCTTCCCAGTCCTCGCCCTTGACTAGGACGTCCGGTCGCACGTCTTGAATCAGCTTCTTCGGCGTGTCCTCATCGAATACCACCACGTAGTCGGCATAGGTAATCGAGGAGACGATTTCCACGCGCTCGGCCTCCGGCACCACGGGGCGCCCGGCTCCCTTCAGTTTTTGTACGGACTTGTCGGAATTGATCCCCACGATAAGGACATCCCCCAAGTCCGAGGACTCTCGGAGCGTCTTGAGATGGCCAGTGTGAAACAGATCAAAACAACCGTTGGTGAAAACGATCTTTTCACCGCGCATGCGGTGTTGTCGGACGATTCGCGCTATGTCCTTCCTGGTCACCACCTTGGATGCGAGGGACCGATTGTTCAGGCCGGAAACCATTTCGTCCAGAGTAACCGATGCGGCACCGAAACGGGATACCACGATGGAAGCGGCCAAGTTGGCTATTTCAATCGCGTTTTCCATTTCCATTCCCCCGCCTACACAAAGGGCCAGAGCTGCGATAACCGTGTCCCCGGCCCCGGTTACATCAATGATTTCAACCGGCTTTACCGGAAAATCCCGGTAATCGTCCCGAGTCACGAGAGTTATACCCTCTCTGCCTCGAGTAATCACCACACCTTCCGCTTCGGTCTGCTCAAGTATGACTCGCCCGGCACGGACCAGTGATTGAGTGTTCTGTATGTCCACTCCGGAAGCGAGAGAAGCTTCGCGCACGTTGGGGGTTATGTATGTCGTTCCCTTATACCTTGAATAATCCAAGCCTTTTGGGTCGATAAATACGGGGACGCCGTTGTCTCGGCCCGCGTTGATGATCGCTTTGGTGAGATCAAGTCCCAGGAAGCCTTTACCGTAGTCCGAAATCACCAAGGACTTTATCTGGGGTACCACGGACATGAGGTCTTCCTTTACGGCCTTCTCCATCTCGCGGGAAAGCGGTCCCACATGTTCCTCGTCCACCCGCACTATCTGTTGATTCCTGGCCACCACCCTGGTCTTGATGGTTGTAGGACGAGAGGCGTCCTCTTTGAGCCAAAAACTCTCGACGCCGATTTCCTCGCACCGCCTTCTAAACCATCGTCCCGCACCGTCCTTGCCCACCGCTGAAAAAAGAGCCACGCCGGCGCTCATGGAAACCAGATTCTTGGCGACGTTGCCCGCGCCGCCCAGGCGCCGAAGACGGTCCCGTACCACGACGACCGGGACCGGAGATTCGGGCGATATTCGCTCCACCTCTCCAATGATGTACTCGTCCACCATAACGTCGCCGGCCACCAGGACCGAGACCGGCTTTATACTTCTGATAAGGCTCTCGTTCAATTCCCTCCTCCGCTGAAACCTCATGGCGGCCAAGATAGCCTACCGATCCGCCGCAGTCCAGGGTAAAGACTTAACCCCAGGTAACCATTCACTCTTGTGGGGCAGGCTTGCCGGCCTGCCGAGATCGCACTAAGACAATTCGCAGGCTAGAAAGCCTGCGCCACGTTGAGATTGGAATTTCCCGCCCGTAAGTGAATGGTTACGAACCCGAGGTCGGGCGTGCCGTAACCGTTGACAAAACGTTTTGTCCGAAACATCCAAATCCCCTCGATGTCCTTGCGCACAAACGGACATTTCTTTCGGCAAGCGCTATAATTCACCGCGACGTGTGTTAACCGATCGACTTTTTTTCCGGGGCCCGACGTCGAAGAAAGCTGAGTAAGGGGTGCTGTGAGGTACCATGACCGACCCTGCCTGGGATGATGAAAACCAATCAATGGTCGAGCATTTTTCATCGTTGGTTGAGCGCTACGGCATCGATCATCGGTCTTTGGACTGGGGTAGTCGTGAATCCCAGGAACTACGTTTCGACGCAATGTGCGCGATGGGCGATCTTCAGGGTAGTACCATCCTTGACGTAGGTTGTGGTACAGGCGACTTCCTGGATTACTTAACGCGGAGAGGGATTGAACTCGATTACACGGGATATGATATCGCCCCGGCAATGATCGACCTGGCGAAGCGCCGTTTCCCCGGCGCGCGCTTCGCAGTTCGGGACTTGCATGGCCAGGTTGAAGAAAGGGGCGGATTTGACTATGTTATGGCAAGCGGCATTTTCTCCTTGCGCAAAGTTCGTCCGTTTGAGTTCATGGCCGCGATGGTGCGAAAGATGTTTCAACGTTGCAGAAAAGGTGCGGCATTCAATTCTCTCAGCACGTCGGCCTCCCGGAAGGTCCCCGGAGAATTCTACTGCAATCCTGGGGACGCACTGCGGATGTGTTTGTCGCTGAGCCCCAGAGTGCTGCTTCGGCACGATTACTTGCCCCACGATTTCACCGTTTTTCTCTATAGGTAAAGTCGGTGATCGTAAGCATCAATCAGCCCGCCTACTTGCCTTGGCTCGGGTATTTTCACAGGATCGCTCGGTCGGACCTACACATTGTCCTTGACCACGTCCAATTCGAGAAGCATGGATTCATCCATCGAAATAGAGTAAAATCGGCCATGGGTTGGTGTTGGCTCACGGTACCCGTAAGGACCGGAGGAAGGTTTGGGAATATTTCCATCAAAACGGCCGAGATCGACAATACGAGGGATTGGGCGCGGAAGCACCGGATGACCCTCGAACAGAGTTACGGGAATGCACCCTATTTCAATGAGCATCAGGCTTTTTTCGATGAAATCTTC
>JAZDOF010000619.1:0-3230 GCA_043799015.1 Pseudomonadota bacterium
GGTCCATAGGGCTGAATCATATTCTGTCGGCCTTTGTTCACGGAGCGGGTGGAGTGATCGTCGCAAGCTGCCACACGGGGAATTGCGCCTCGGTTTACGGCACCATCCTGGCACGCGAACGTTCGGCCCAAGCCCGAACCGCCCTTGCTGAAGCCGGATACGATCCCGAGACCTTGGTTCACGTGACCCTGGCCGCCAATGCGCCGGATGTTTCGGCTCGTGCCTACGCGGGCCTAAAGGCGCGGCTCGCCTGAAGACGAGGTGCGGTTGAAATGGAGCGCTGCAATGAATTCAATTAAGCTTAACGAACTGGACCCTGCATTCAAGTTCGAGATTGCCGCTCAGCCGAGAGGGAACGGTCTCTTGGCCTGTTTCGGATGCAAGGCATGCAGCGCCTCTTGCCCCATAGGACCTATCCAGGAGCGCTATGATCCCAGGAAGATCATTCGCATGGCCCTGCTTGGGATGAGAAAGGAAGTCCTGGGCAGCGAGATGATTTGGCTTTGCTCCTCGTGTTATGGGTGCCACGAAGTCTGCCCCCAAAACGTGAGCTTTACCGAGGTCATGTTCGCCATTAAGAACCTAGCGGCCGCTGAAGCCTGTATGCCGCCGGGACTTACGGCCCAGAAGGCTTTGCTCAGGGCCCATGGGCGCCTCTACGAGATCACGGAATTTGAAAACGACAAGCGGGCCAAACTCGGTCTGCCTCCTATAACGGAACATCCCGAGGATTTCGCAACGCTCCTATAGCCTCCCTTTTCGGACAGGGGGAGGAGGATGGATCAGGCACAGGAATACCCAACCAATGGAAGCTCTCGTTTATCTAGGATGCACTGTACCTGTCAGAAACCTGAACTATGAGGTATCGGTACGACTCACCGCGGAGAGATTGGGCATAACCCTTCGCGATCACGAACTCTTCGGGTGCTGCGGCTTTCCTCTCAAGTCGGTGAAAACCGAGGATACGCTGGTCACCGCGGCCCGCAACCTCGCGTTGGCCGAACGGGAAGGGCTGGAAATATGCGCGCTGTGCAACGCCTGTGCGGGAACGCTTGCGGAAACGGTTCACGTGTTGGAGCACGACCCGGAACTCAAAGCCGAAGTGAACAAGCGCCTGTCCGCTGTGGGATTATCCTACGCGGGCCCCGTAAGGGTCAGGCACTTCATGCGAATGCTGTGGGAAGAAGTTGGTGTTGAGGCGATCCGCAGCGCCGTTACCAAGCCGTTGACCGGGGTCGCGCTCGCGCCCCACTATGGATGCCATTATCTCAAGCCTTCGGAAATCACGGTGGGGTTCGATTCGCCCGACATGCCGACCACCCTTTCGGAGTTGATTCGCGCGACCGGGGCCACAGTGGTGGACTATCCTTCACTGACCGATTGTTGCGGAGGGGGGATCCTCGGCTTTTCGGAGGATACCGCCAACCGGATGGCGGCCAAGAAGCTCCAAGACGTTGCGGCTGCTCGGGCACACGGTCTCGTGCTCGTATGCCCATTCTGCAACGTTATGTACGAGGGACAACAGAAAAAAATCGGGAAAGCCTTCGGTCTTGATTTGACCGTTCCTGTGGTTTACTATCCCCAAGTCCTCGGTCTTGCGCTGGGGCTCCCCTCGGATAAGCTGGCGTTCAAGCTCAATCGAGTCAAGCCGAAGGAACTGTTGAGAATCGTCGAGGGGTAACGCACCGGACAGTACGGTCCATCGCCGTACCCCGCGTAGATTGCGCGTGTGCAGATTTTGAAGTGTGAGGAGGCTTTTTATGGAATATCAAGAGTATACCTTTCCCGATGACCTAAAATACGAAAAGAATCACTTCTGGGCCAAGATGGAGGACAACCTCGTGGTGATGGGCGCCACGGAGTTCATATCGAAGCAGGCCGGTGAAATCACTTTTGTGGACATGCCCGAGGCCGACGACGAAATCACCCAGGGCAAGCCCTTCGGATCAATCGAATCCGGCAAATGGGTAGGCAGGATCTATGCCGTAGTATCCGGAACCATCGCCGAGGTTAACCCCCTCTTGGAAGACGAACCGGAAAAGATGAACGAAGCTCCCTACGGTGAGGCCTGGATTTGTAAGGTGGTACCGTCGAACCTGGATGAAGAGTGGGCCTCGTTAATGAGTTCCGACGGCGCGTTCAAGGATTTCATCGCAGCCGAAATCAAACGGATTGAAGAACAACTTAAGTAGAATCGAAGAGTTTCAACGAACTCTTACCGGAAGGGAACCCAGGGGGTTCCTTTGTCCGTTCTATGTTACCGGTAATCCATTGAAACAATTGAGGGGCAATCGGTTCGTTGCCTCGGCAACGGCCATAACCCGACTTACGGTTGCCGGCACAACTCCTATAGTGTCACGCCTTGAGAGTTGCGGGAATCCTGAACGGTTGAGTGAATCGAAACAAACATCTGTAGCGGGGTTTATACCCGCCCGTTCCCTGGACGCCGACGGCGGGCGGGGATAAAACCCGCTACGTTACCTTGGTTCCGCCGGGCCGGCTTTGCCGCAGATTTCAAGGAGCGTTACTACCCGTATCGGCAAATTGGAGGTTTGCTCTTGCGACTGCCCAAGGTAGCCTACATACTCTTGTGGTTTCCCAAGCCCTCGGAGACTTTTATCTTTCGCGAAGTCGTCAACTTGTGGAAGTGGGGGATGGATCTGACCGTATATACACTGTACGGAAAGCTCCTATCCGACCTCTCTCCTGAAATGAGCTCCTTGCCCGACAAGATCGTACGCCTGGGCATACCGTATTTGAAGAGAGCCCCCAAGGATCTGCTTTATTGGCGTGAGCGCAGGCCCGAGATCGTCTCACGGCTCTTTCGGACCGTCCCCGTCAGGAAATGGCGATCACTGGAGGTGGGCGGCGAAAATATCTGGGCCTTCTTTGCCGGGTTCACCATGGCCCGTCATTTTGAAGAGCAGGGGATAGAGCACATCCACGCCCCCTGGGCCAATGGGCCGGCGACCGCGGCCTGGGTTGCTTCGCGCCTCACGGGTATACCTTTCAGTTTCATGGGCCGAGCGGTGGATATATTCCCCCCTGACGGCGCCCTCGCGGAAAAAATAGCCGATGCCGAGTTCGTCAGGACCAATCCTGCCGTAAACGTGGACTATCTTAAAGGCTTTGCCGGGGAGCACCCTGAAAAGGTCATCCTGGGATATGACGGGTACCCGTTGAAGGAATTCCTTGAAGCCCCCGTTCACATGAAGCCTCCTTACCAAGTT
>JAZDOF010000642.1:0-8553 GCA_043799015.1 Pseudomonadota bacterium
GCGGGCGACAACTCATTCTTACTCTGCTCCGCCTCCGTCCCCAACTCCACATCTCGGATCATCTTGTACGCCTTGTTGATGGTCAGCTCACCGTTTCTTACGGATTCTTGGAT
The DNA here is from genome assembly GCA_043799015.1 of Pseudomonadota bacterium. Taxonomy (GTDB): domain Bacteria; phylum Desulfobacterota; class Desulfomonilia; order Desulfomonilales; family Desulfomonilaceae; genus JAZDOF01. The sequence goes on from JAZDOF010000642.1 coordinate 114, forward strand.
TTCGAGCCAACCGTCCCGGCGGATTCTACGTATCTTGTCTATTTTCCTGTAATTGCAGCCGATGAGCCTTGCCGTTTCTCGGGCGGATGCGGAGCGTCCCCGATAATGGCCGACACGTGTCGGCAATCCATTGGCCTCTTCGCTCCGTCGGTCCACGCCGATCGCAGCGGCACCCGCTTGTAGTTGAGTTGGTGGTGTGTAAAAGCCATATTCCCTCCCCATCCCCGTGTCACAAAGGCCTCGGTCCCTCGTCCGTCCGACTTGTTTGAGTCCTTTGCAGGGGGTCTGTCTACGGCGAATTTCGGCACCGTAGCGAACGCACCGTCAAGTCTCTTTCTAAGTGCTCTTTTCCATAATTGCGGTAGCGTATTGGAAAACAGGCACCCAGCCCCGCCTCGCAGGGCATAGGCGCAAAAAATGAGAAACCGATAGCGTGTTCAGGCGTTAGCCGGCGTCTCATCATTCGCAATGGGTTAGAACCCAATGCTGCTAAATCAATGCCGGCACCACGGTAGACCGTCCTCCGCGCCGGTCCTCACCGATGCCATGTGTGGGGTCATGATACCCGCGCCCCAAGTTGGACTGAATACCGGACGGACACGACCTAACGGTCTTGATCATACCCTTGTATCGTGAGGACCGGCAAGCTGCCGGTCCTACCGTTCCTTGTGCCGTTGCCCGCATTTGCCGACGGCCTTGCCGACATGCGGGGCCGCGGGAGTTGTTCGAAATACGTCATCGTATTTAGAAAACAGAGCACTAAGTTGTTCATCGATGGGCGGCCTCAGCGAGAGGCAGGCGAATATAAGCAGGGCGAAAGCCAGGGAAGGAATCCCAATACCCATAAGCATCAACCTGCGCTTTGACATACCGAGGATACGTTGGTTATTCACGAGAACCTCCGGTCATTTGCCGGATCGGTGCGTAACGGACACGCACCGCTTTCTCAGGTGCTTCTTGCACGACACGCGGTGAGCAGGCCTTGCAGCGTTATCCGTTATCAGCCTCATCGGTGTTCTCCTCGGATTACTACACGGTTTCCTGGTCCACTCTCAATCATTATGGAGAATTCTTCCATTATGGCGGGCGGTTGAACGCAATTCTCTTCCACCACCGGAATGCTCCGTCAAGACCAAAATCGAGCCCCCTGGTTTTGGTTTCTCCTACGACTTCCTCTGCCACAATATAGACGGAAATCAGGCGCCGTGAAAAAAAGTCGGCCGTGATTCAGCATGCCATCGCCGCACCGGTAAATCCTGATGAGCGGAGCGAGGTTCACCGGGGCACACCGACGCGGGGTATCGTGATGGCATCCCCTTGAGGACACGGAACAGCGTTCGATTCAGCGTGGTGCAAGGAGGGGACAGGTATCGGTCTACGACCATGGTTGAGGTTGTCTCGCTCAGTGTCGATGAGCGGATTTGACTCGTGGATGCCATCCGGTACAGCATTACTTCTTACTCCGACCAACTCGAACCGACCGAAGGCCGGCAACCGGAGCTTGCACGTAGGTTGGCGGCGCATACGGCTTTCCCCGCGGATGTCGCCCCCTGGGAGGAGGTCAAAGACCAGGCTTTGGCTGGAGTCCGGCCATGCTCCCGCTGTAGTCGTACGGCCGGAAGCGCGGGCAGAGTTTGACCAAGCGTTGGGGAGGTCCTGGACCGGATCAGCTCTACCCCGGAGTTGTACCCTCCAATGTTTCACGATGTTGGCCGTGCGGTGCAGCGGCGTCTTCCATATGCCGTCTCCTACAAGATCGAGCCGTCGTCGAGCGGCCGACGGAACCAAGCAGTAATAGACAAAGGGCCGCTACGCCGAGTTTCGGGCTACGTCCCATCATGGTAGCCTGCTTTCGGCACAAAGCGTTCCGCGTTTGACTTCATGGGTCGGTGTGCTTACGGGTTGCCAAAAGTCTTGGCCGAAACAGCCAAATCCCCCCCACCCCCCCTTTACCGGGAGCCCGGTAAGGGGGGGCCAAAATGCCCCCTGGGGACGCATAATTACCCCCGTTTTGTAAAGGGGGGCACGGGGGATTTACTGTCAGAAGCTAACAGGATGTCCGAGCCGTCAAACGGACATCAATTTTGGCAACCGCTATATGACGGCGGATTCCGCCCTCCCGGCGGATGGTCCTGCACACGACATCCGCGGGTCGGAGACGCGAACTCCGGGGCAACGGTTCGGTGCCGAGCAGGCGGCAACGGTCTTCGGTCCGTCGCTCCTTTCACCCCAAGATGCGGGGGTTGACAGGCCGCGAACCCGAGGGTGAATCCTCTCTCTCCGTTCCTTCACGCAAGCTCTTCAGTTCATCCCAAGCCTGCTCAAGCTCCCGGCGCGTCGGCGCGTCGGCCTCATCCTCAGCGCTGGTCTTATGCGCGGCGCGCTCTATCTTATTGGTCATTACGTCTATTCTGCCGTGCAAATCACCCTTTTCCCCGTCTCTCGGGGGAGTTTCCTCAAGAAGTCGATCCAGGCGGTCAAGGAGGGTCTCGGTCTTCTCGCGAATCTCATCCCGGTCGAGATAATCGTCCTTGAGCGTCAACAACTCGCCCCTAATACGGACCCATAGCTTGTCGATGAACATGCGTCCGGCTCCCCTGCCTGAGTATCTTTATTGTCGGACCTGTTGCCGACCCACGCATTCCGCGAAACTTTTATAGCACCTCACGCATCATATTCAATGCGACGGAAAACTGCGACCCGAAGGGAGGTCTTCGATGAATCACACTACTGAATTGGACGGGTTTAAGATGTACCTCGCGGAGGTGGAAAAGTACCCCGTGCTTTCCAGGGAGGACGAAACGGTACTTGCCTTGCGCTATAGAGACGATAAGGACGAAGACGCGGGACGCAAGTTGGTGACCTCAAACCTCCGCTTCGTGATCAAGGTGGCCGTTGGATACCGCAACTATGGCGTCAAGCTGATGGACCTGATCCAGGAAGGCAATATCGGCCTCATGAAAGCGGTTGAGCGATATGACCCCGATCGGGGATATCGTATGATATCCTATGCCATATGGTGGATTAAAGCGTACCTTCAGAATTATATAATAAAAACATGGTCCCTGGTAAAAATGGGCACCACCCAGGCTCAGAGGAAGCTTTTCTACCGGCTGTCCGATCTCCCCGAGGCCAAGGACTATTCAAATCATTTGGAGAATGTCTCGAGGTTGGCCGACAAGATCCGGGTAACCGAGGACGAGGTCCTGGACATGGCTGCGAGACTCAAATCCCATGACCTGTCGCTTGACGAGGCGATCGGGGATAAGTCCAGGGAATCGTTTGCGGACACCGTGAGGGATGAACGCCCGGACCAAGAGCAAGTGCTCAGCGAGAAGCAGGATCAGGAAAACCTGAAAGCATGGGCCGATGACGCAATCAAGCAGCTAAACCCCCGGGAGCGTTATATTCTGGAAAAACGTGTACTTGCGGAGGAACCCGCGACCCTCAAGGAATTGGGTCGGCACTTCGGCGTCACCCGAGAAAGGGCCAGACAAATAGAGCGCGCAGCATTGGCCAAGCTCAAGGCCGGGTACATAAAATCGGTGCAGGTGGCCGCCTGAGCTGAAACACATTGCGGCAGCCTCCGGCGTTAATAAACCGAAGCTTATCCCGATCAGGGCCGATCGACCCTGAGGGGGCCGCGTTTGCCCCCTTCCCCAGGAACCGAGGACTCGATTTGACGTACTTCGCCGCCTTCAACACCGACCGGGGCTGGTTTGCCGGGCCCGGTTTCGGGCTTTCCGGCGGAAGGTGTATGAGGTCCGTTGGTGGCCAGAGCCTCCCCGTCGCCTGCCGGTGCCGAGCCGTCGGGCCGGTGCTCGACGTTTGATGGTTGGGGGCCCGCAGTAATGGAGATTTGTTTTTCCAGAGCTATAAGTCTGTCCTCGATCGCCTGCCTTCTTTTCTCATCCACGGTGAGGGAAACGGCGCGGCGAAGGTCTTCAACCCCTTCCTTTTCTCTTCCGGCGGCTACAAGGGCCAAGGCACGGTTATCGTAGAAGATGGACCTTGAGGGATCCAGGCGAACCGCTTCGTTGTATTCGTTGATAGCCTTGTTCCACTCGCCCGTTTCATGAAATACAAGTCCGCGGTTGTTGTGAGCGACGGAGTCTCCGGGATCAAGCTGCAGGGCCTTGGCATAGTCCTGAAGCGCTTGATCGGGTTGCCTCAGCCGATAGTACGCATCCGCCCTTACCCGGTGAAGTTCCGCGTTGTCGGAGGCGACGGCGAGAGCTGAGGTAAAATCCTCGGTGGCTTTATCATATTTCCCCAGTTTGTGGTACGCCAACCCCCGGTCACGAAGGGCTGAAACAAACCCTGGTAAGGCATCTATGGCGGCGCTCCACATGCCGACCGCCTGCTCCTCCTTACCCTGCCGGTATTTTTCCAGTCCTTCCTCGTGGAGTCTCGCGGCCAACTCCTTCTTAAGGAGGCCTATTCTGCGTTGAACTTCATCCGCCTCGCTCGACCCCTTGCTGAACGCCACGGCTTTGGCGTAGTGGTCCACCGCCTTTTGATAGTCCCCTTCCCTCTGAAAGATTTCGCCCAGCTTTTCAAACGCGCGGAAGTTCTTCTTGTTTAGCGATATGGCCCTGTTGAGCTCTTTCTTTGCTGCGACGAGGTCTCCTTTGGCAAGGTACGCGGTTCCCAGCGACGCGGAGATGACGCTGTCCCGTTTTCCCTGTTTGGCCGCCTCGGTAAGATCCTTGACGGCTTCATCCGCTTGCCCCGACTCGAGCCTTGCCGTTCCACGGTTGGCAAGCGCGAATGAAAAATCAGGACGAATCTGAAGGGCGCGCGTGTAATCTTCGATGGCCTTGTCCAGTTGCCCTTTGCGCCTGTACGCCACTCCCCGGTTGTTGTAGGCGAGGTGATCCTGCGGGTCCACTTTGATCGCCAGGGTGAACAGATCGATCGCTTCATCCAACCTGTCGCTCTTAAGGGCCTCCACGCCCCGGTTGTACAATTCCACCGGTTCCTGCTGGCAGAGCGCGGTGACCGGCGCCAGTGCCACCCAAAAGCCCATGAGCAAGAAGATCGTCTTCATAAGGTCGTTACCATTCTCCCTTGCTTGGTCGATTCCGTCCTGCCCTTATTTACCATAAAAACCATTTTCCTAATAGGATTAGTTGCTAAGAGTTCGGGGTTTTCAAGAAGCTCATAAGTTACTTCATGTTAGTAAAGTCAATTAATTTCAATAAGTTCACTCCTCCTATCCCTTGGGTCTAAATATTTAAGGTGTAACCGGCCAACATTCAATATTTTACTTGACACGCCATAGGGGCCATGCTAAACGCCTCTTTCATTGAAGCGGCCCAATTCACTGATATTAAAAGGGCATGCTATTAGGTATTAAATTCAAGTCGCATGTTAAGGATTAGCCTCAAGGAGGAAACGGAATGGTGTCGAAAGTCGCGCTGCGTGTTCTTCTCTCCGCAATCTTCATCTCAGCTATGATTCATCCGGCTACGGCCGGCGGGCCTCCCGCCTGTCCGCCACAGGGATGTCCTCCCCCGGTGACTTGCGCACCGCCGCCTTGCGACGCGCCCATTTGTCCTCCACCTCCCGCGTGCGGGCCCCAACAGAACCCCCTGAGCATCTGCGGGGGCGTTTTGGGAATATGCACGAATCTTATCGGCGCTTGTATCGGTATTCCGTCCGCGGTTGTAGGCGGCTTGATGGCCCCTCCCCGACCTGCACGGCAACCGTCGTACTGTGCGCCCATGCCGCCATGCCCTCCACCGGTCCCTTGCGTGCCTGCGCCCGCTTGCGCTCCCGCACCGTGCGGACCTGCCTACATGCCGTACTATCTGCCGGCCCCTTGCCCGCCTCCGCAGCCCATAGTGAAGTGTAAGCCCGCCCGACGGAATGCGGCGGCCCCTGCGGAGAGCAATGGTTACCAAGCATCTGTAAGCCCCGGTGCTTCTTACGAAGGCCAGGCAGTGGAAGTGCCCGTGATGGTCCCCGCCCTCTTTTCACCGACGGCGGCTGCGCAGATAAACCATCAACGGTGAAAGCGGCGATCGGCCATTTGCGAACCAACTTCGCTCCGATTGACCGAACTTGATGTAATAGGCCTTCAATCCGTCAAACGACGTTCAACATACAAACAGGCTGGAAGCGTGATCCGGCGCCCATGAGACAGACTCACGGCCGCGGATCCAAAAAAAAGAGAGGCAGTAGAGGGCCTCTCTTCCTAGACCCCAATCCTCCTAATCTTTAGGGGACGTTAAGACGTCCCCATTTTTTTTTGCTCATTTTTCTTCACGGTATCGGACCGCTCGGCGAAGATCGTCGGTCGTCCTCCATCAACTCCGCCATCCAGGCCTTGCTTCGAGCCCCACCCGGTCGACTCACCGAGCTCGCTCGCGGATTTCCCCTTGCTATTGTTTTTTTATTCGCTATATGTTGTCACGCTTGACGGCAGAGGCTGAACGTCTCCTTTGCACCGGGATTTTGCTGAAGAGAGAATACGAGGATATCCTAATTGTCGGCACAGGATCCGAATGAGCGAGAGATTGAAGCGGCGCTTCACGAGGAGGTGGAGAAGAGATATCTCGCGTACGCCCTTTCCACGATAGTGTCGCGGGCATTACCCGACGTGAGGGACGGTCTTAAGCCTGTTCATCGCCGAATCCTCTATGCCATGCACGGCATGGGCCTGGCCGAAACCGCACGGATGCGCAAATCCGCGGCCGTTGTCGGGGAGGTCATAGGTAAGTACCATCCCCATGGCGACCAAGCGGCCTATGATGCCCTGGTCAGGATGGCTCAAGATTTTACTCTGAGATACCCGCTCATCGAAGGGTCAGGGAACTTCGGGTCCCTGGACGGGGACTCCCCAGCGGCAATGCGTTATACGGAAACCCGGCTGAGCCCCTTTGCCGGACTTCTCATGCGCGAGATAGACCAGGGCACTACGGATTTCCGCCCCACTTACGACAGCATGGGTGAAGAACCTCTGGTGCTGCCCGCGGCAGTACCCAACCTGCTTCTAAACGGCACTTCCGGAATTGCCGTGGGCATGAGCTGCTCCTTCCCGCCCCACAACCAGCGCGAAGTAATATCCGCCTGCCGAGCCGCGGTCAAAGACCGGGCGATCGACACAGCGGGATTGCTTGCCCACGTTAAGGGACCGGATTTTCCAACCGGAGGAGAGATCGTAAGCGGTCCGGACGAGCTCAAAGCCATTTACGAAAGCGGACACGGGGCCGTAAGAGTTCGAGGTACCTTCACCGTGGAGGAGCAAAAGAAGGGCCGCGCCAATTTGGTGATCACGTCCATACCCTACTCGGTAAACAAATCCCGCTTGGTGGAACGCATCGCACAACTCATCCGGGACAAGAAGCTTAAGCAATTATACGACGTTCGGGACGAGAGCACGCAAGAGGTCAGGATCGTTCTCGAAATCCGGGGACCAGACCCCAGGCCCGAGCTGGTAATGGCGTACCTCTATGAGCACACGGAACTTCAGATCAACTACCCGATCAATTTCATAGCCATAACCCCACTAGGGGTCCCGGAGCGTCTTAGCCTCGCGGCCATCATAAAATACTTCCTTGATTTTCGCTTCGACATGACGACGCGACGACTTCAGCATCGGCTCGCCGATCTTCTGAAGCGCATTCATCTGCTCAAAGGCCTGAATGCCCTATTCCTGGATCTCGACAAGGCCTTGGCGATCATTCGGTCCGCACACAGCCGAAAGGAAGCGGCCGAAGGTCTTAAGAGCGCTTTCGGTTTGGACGACGAACAGTCGGACGCAATCCTTGAGATGAGGTTGTATCGTCTCGTGGGGCTGGAAAAGATCAAGATCCAGGGAGAACTCGCCGAGAAGGAGATGGAAGCGGAGGCCGTAAAAACGGATCTAGCCGGTCCGGACAGGCTATGGAAGATCATCGATAGAGAACTGGCCGACATCGCCAAGAGATTCCCGGGCGATCGTCTCACCCGATTCGTTCAGATGGAGGAAGCGGGGTCCATCGTATACGACCCGGAAGATTTCGTTGAGCATGAGGATGTTACGATCATCCTGTCCGCCCAGGGGTGGATTCGACGGCTAAAGATGGAAGTTGAAGACGCTTCCGCCCTGAAGTTCCGTGAGGGTGACGGCCTGCTGGCCTATGCCCGCGTAAACACCGAACGCACCCTTGCCTTTTTCTCCAATATGGGAAAACTATACGTAATGCGGGTCCGGGACCTGCCGGCCGCGGGAGGATTCGGCGAACCTCTGAGCTCGGTGATGAATTTGACCGATGGTGAATCCATCGTCAACATGATAGCGCCGGATCCCGTCAGCAGGGTAACGGTCGAACAAGACCCGGAGGATTCGGGTGCCGAGATTTCGGAGCGCCGCGCCTCTGAGTCTTACCAAGCTTCCCTGTTCTCTGATGAGGCGATGGAACCCCAGGATAGCGACGACACGGACGGGCTTCAA
>JAZDOF010000657.1:0-9559 GCA_043799015.1 Pseudomonadota bacterium
TCCTTAACGCCATGGTCCGAGAAAATCGATCCTTTCAGGGTCTTTTGGCTTGACAGTAAACACAGTCGCTACAGATGTTTGTTTCGATTCACTCAACCGTTGAGAGTCCCCGCAATTCTCAACGCGTGACACTATAACCCCTGACTTGGCAACAGTCGTTTACGGCAACCGTAAGGGACGATTTCGTAGGTTAGCCGCCGGTGGGTGCCGACCGGGTCCGTCGCCTCACCATGTCCATAATGCTTCGCAGTTCGGGACATTTCAGTAGGTAGGCCGTTACGGCAAAGAGCCCCCCCCGACACAAACACATCCGCATAGCACAATTCCGTCGATCGAGTTGAATCCCCCTCTCCAGCCGCCCAACGTCCTTCCCCAATACAGTGCGGCGGCCATCACCGACGATGACGCGATTACGCGCACAAGCGACGACGCCAATTCACGAGAGGGGAACACGCCCAGCCTTCTCACCAGTAGGGCAAAAAGCAGGCACACGTTGAACGCGGCCGATACCGACGTGGCAAGAGCCAAACCGCCATGACCCATGGGGCCCATAAGCAGCAGGCCGGCGACCAGATTGACCACGACCGCGGCGATGGAGACCAAGACCGGCGTTCGCGTATCCTTCATTGAAAAGAAGGATTGACTCACCACCTTCAACCCTGAGAAAGCCCACAACCCGACCGTGTACCACAGCAGAGCATATGCCGTGTTTACGGTATCCACGGACGTGAAGAGGCCCCGTTGAAACAGGACGGCAACGATGGGCTCTCGTAGGATGATTAGTCCTACGGACGCGGGTATGGTAAAGAACGCTATGAGGCGAAGCGCGTAACAAACCGACCGGCTTAGGGCCTCCAAATCACCCCGACCGGCCTGTCTGGACATTGATGGGAGCGCAGCGGTACCCAACGCGATGGCGAATATCCCCAGGGGAAGCTCCACGAGGCGGTCCGCGTAATAGAGCCACGATACGCCGCCGGCCGGCAGTAACGAGGCGAGTATGGTACCGACAAGCACGTTCACCTGATAGACCGCGCCGCCGAATGCGGCAGGCAGGAAAAGAAGGCAGACGCGTTTAACCAAGGGGTCTCTAAAATGGAAATTCGCCTTGATCCGTATACCGGCACCTTCCAGAAAAGGTATTTGCATCAGCAATTGGAGGACGCCGGCCGCCAAAACGCCGTAAGCAAGTGCGTACGAAGACGAGCCGCCGAATATTCCCGCGGCCGTAACGATGCTTCCGATCATTGACAGATTAAGGATTATCGGGGCCGCGGCCGGGGCCGCGAAATGCCCCATGGAATTGAGTACCCCGGAAACAAGGGCAAGTAATGATACGAAAAAGATGTACGGGAACATGATGCGATTGAGGCTCACCGTGAGTGAAAACTTCTCCGGCGATTCAATGAACCCGGGGGCGATGACTCGTACCACCTCCGCGCTAAGACCCATGCCGAAGAAAGTCACTACTCCCAATACGATCGCGGTCAAAGTGAACGCCTTGCGGGCCAATAGGGTCGCACGCTCGATCCCTTCCATCTGTAATGTTTGCACATAGGTGGGTATGAAAGCCGCGGACAGGGCTCCTTCCCCAAAAAGTCTGCGAAGAAGGTTCGGAATGCGAAACGCTACAAAGAAAGCGTCCGCTTCAAATCCCGCGCCCAAGAAGAGCGCTGTTACCATGTCCCGGACATAGCCCAGGACGCGGCTCAGAACCGTCCAGAACCCCACTACCCCGGCAGCGCGAGTTACCGCTTTCTCCTCGGATGCCGAATCGGAACCCTCGGCTTTGTCGGAAAGGTATTGACTTTCGGTGTCTGTTAATGCCATACAATTCCTTTTACGGAGTGATCATCCACCGGCCACCGTCCCTTTTCGGGCGGACCGGCGTACACTTGTAAGTGATAATCTGAATAGGAGACATTAATGGCGAACCATCCATCAGCATGGAAACGGATGCGACAGGACAAGAAAAAGCGCCTGAGAAACATTTCATTCCGTTCCAGGACCAAGACCGCCATAAAGAAGTACCTCACGGCAGTTGACTCCGGCGAAGGTAACGCCGGACAGACTCTGAGCGAGGCTACTTCGCTCTTGCAGCGCAGTGTGGCCAAAGGGGTCATGCATAGGAACACCGCTTCACGAAAGATTGCCCGGCTCGCCAAGAAGATGCACGCTGCGGCAAAGCCTGATTGACACGCTCACTCCGGGGCCGCGCCGGTCTTCGGCGCGCCTCCGGGGTCGCCCATGAGAATCCACCCCGCCCATGCAGGCGGTTTCCCGCTGAAAGAAGAACGGGGCCCCGTCTGCATGTCGCGGTCGTATTCGGCAAGAGCTCTCCCTATTGACCCCCCTTTTTCCAGGCTCTTCGTGAGTACGGTGGTAAGAAAAGGGTCTTCCCCGCCCCATTCGGGGTTAGAGTAGTTCACCATGACGGCCGGAGTGCCCAAGTAGGATAGAACCAGACTTACGAGCAACGGTCCTTCTCCCTCCGAAACCTCCCGATCTTGTACGTCGATCCATGACATGGGGAATACCGCGAGCTTTGACGCCAGGGCCGGAACCGTCATCTTCACGGCGGGCAGTCGTCGCTCCCTTGAACCGTCCGGCGAGAAAATCAGGCTCGGCTGACGGTCCTCGGCAACGATGTCCGTCATTGGAAGCGGCACGGCCATGATTGATACGAGCGACCCTATGTCTTGCCGTTTCGTAAACGCGTCAGCGGTCGCGGCCGGGCCCACTCTTACGTCCGAGTCCTTGAAGAGCTTCTGAATACCGCACGCGGCTTCGGACGCGTTGGGCGACACAGGGTTTGCCAGCACCAACCTCTCTATCCGTTCCCCTTCCGATATCTTGGGAGCGGCCTTCTTCTTGGTCCCCGACGATTTGCGGCCCGAATCGGCCGCCCCATCTTCCAAGATGACCGGTATGGACTCATAGAGAACGAGCCCTTTATCGGCCCGCAGGGAAGTCGTGCTCCCCTTCGACCGACTTGAGAAACGCAGCATCTCTACGGAAGGAATAAGAGATACGAGCCGCTCCTGCCCGAACGGTCGGTCTTCCCCGTCCAGTATTGCCGAGAAAGGGAGATACCATAGTGAACGGTCCGGTATGATGAATACCCTCTCTTTTGACGGCAAGGGCCTCATGCCGCCGAAAATTGATCGGTAGACCCGTCGGCAGGGTTCCTTCCATGCATGGCCCATGAACGAGGAACTCTCCCCGGCCGATGATTCCTTCAGTTTGTCCAGAAGGTTGAATACTTGTCGCGAAAGGTCCGCGGGATTCATGGTCAACTGATGATACACCGCGCTTTCCGCTGTTATGACTCCGATGATCATGCGATCACGGAATAGCCCAATGTCGAGGATCATATCGTTTTGTGCCGCGAGGTCGCGACGCACATCCGTCAATGAAGGCAGGCCGCCGGTTCGAAGTGCGGAAAAACGTGCGGAACTCTTATGCAGCGACCGTCTTACAAGGGCAAGCTTAGTCTTGAGCGCTTCTTCCTCACGTACGGTGGCGCCGGTCCGGAGCTCTTGCCGAACCCGCCGTAGCTTGCCGAGGATTTCGGCCTCATCCTTGAGGAGGCTTTCCGGAACGTCGTGGTATAACGACATTCCGGCTTTCTTGAGTACCAGATTACGCCTGCAAAGACGCCGCTTCTCCATAACATGAAAGACCTGCCCGGCAAGCTCGGGCTTGGGATCTCCGTGGATGGGGCCGAGGATTTTCCCCACCAATTCCTCGAATACCGTCAACCTTCGAGACAATTCCAACAATAACGGATCCCCGGGTGGAAGATCGTCCAATATGGATTCGAACTGGTCTATCGCGCTACGATATTTCAATATGCCGTTCTCAAGCTCTCCAGACAGATACAACTTCCTGGCGTTCTTGATCTCCCTATCCAACCGATCCAACAAGGCCACAGGAACCACGGGCTCCGTGGGGGCCTCGGCATCTTTTCGAAACAGCCAGCGATACCGGCCCGACTGTTCGTCATCCGCCGTGGACGAAGGTGATGGGGGGCGTTTCCGAGGGGTGACGGCAGGACTTCCCGAACCGCTCCCGTCTTCCCCGGTAACGGCAACCGGCGGCGCGACAAGCAGTAACACGACGACAATGGAGATGATCGAAAGAAATGGAACGGGACCGGCATGGGCCTTCATTTCCTGTCCTCTTCTTCTTCCCTGCCGGCATTGATCCACCAGCGGTCCTCCTTATCCTGAAACCACCAAGCACAGAATTCCGTGTTCATAATTCCGCGTGCGAGTCTTCCGGCCGGTTCGGTACGGAGGCGTTTGGTAGCCGTGGAAATCCAATCTTTCGCATATGGATTGCCAAGATCGCCAAGCTCCTTGAGTTGCAGGATTATCTCCAGTTGGTCCGCGTCGCACGCCAATTCCGCCTCCCGAGTCTGCCGATCGCGAAATAGTCGAGTCAGGTCGCGGATCTCTTCTCCAAAAGGAAGGTTCGCCGTCATGTCGGCTATTGCCGACTCCTCGTCAGCTGTGACGTACTTCTTGTTGACGTAATTCAGATCTCCGGTGCGGGCCTCCACAAGGTCGTGGAACAGGCACATCATCACGACCTTCTCGACGGAGACATCCCCGGACATGCGGGCGAGCACGTAGCCGATCACGGCAGTGCGAAGACTGTGATCGGCAACACTCTCCCGGCCGGTCCCAAGGAATTGGAATCCGCTTCTGGGCGTTCGCTTAAGCATTCCCACTTCAAATAGAAAATCGGCTATAGGTTTGATGTTCACTTGACGGCCTCACATCATCATCGGGTGCACGGTTCCCTATCACGAAACCGTCGCCCCATCAAGACCGGTCGCATGATGTGTGGGAAGCGGCGGAGCCTGGACTCCCGCCGGGGATTTTGATAGCCTTCATAGAAGTATTGCTCGGAGGATCCCATGGTTGACGGCCTCCAACTACATGACCCCGCGTCCGACACGCCCCTCGCCGGGAGTGACGCAGCGTTGAGGGAAACGCGACGCGGTCCGGGAGGAGACATTAGAGCTTCGTTCTACGTCATAACCGTCAACTACGGCCACGACGCGCAACTGGTGCGGCTCTTGGAGTCCCTGCGGACTCTGGGCTATCTCACCCGGGTGATCATAGTGGATCACTCCGACCCCTCCCCTTTGGACGGAGACAATTACCCTTTTCCCATAGAACGCGTTAGGGCTGAAAACAGAGGGTACGGGGCGGGCCTCAACCGAGGTCTGAACATGGTGGGCGATCCCAACGGCGTCGCTCTGCTGTGCAACCCGGACGTAAGGGTGCTGGATCCGGACGGGCTGGGTGAAGCAATCCGCTATTTACTCTCGGAACCCCGTATAGGGTGCCTTCTTCCACGCCTGATAAACGCGGAGCGGAAGCCCATATACTCGGTGCGAAAATTCTACGACCTGTGGAGCCTGGCGGCATCCAGGATCCCGCTCCTTAGAAACAACCCAAGGCGGTTTATGCGGGATCACTTTTGCGTTGATGCCATTGACCGATCCGAACCCGTAGCCGCAGACTGGGGCAGCGGCAGCGCCCTCTTGGTAAGGACGTCGATGTTTCCGCACGCGCTGTCGTTTGATGAACGCTTCTTTCTCTATTTCGAGGATGTGGATTTGTGTGCCGCCGTCTGGAAACGCGGCCTCTCGGTTGTTTTCTATCCGAGGGCCGTGGTAATGCATGAAGAGCAGGGGATGAGCCGGAAAAGTATCAGGTTTCTCCTGATGCATTTTGCCGGCCTCATAAGATTCGTAATAAAGTACCGTGGACTGCCGAACAGGGGACGGTTGACCGACTCGTATACGGCACCCACAGGGGCCCACCGGCAATAAGGTGCCGCTCGGGGGCGGCCGTGAGTGCGCGTCGTTGCGGTGAAGGCGGCACCCCTGCGGAGCCGCAATACGGATGCAGCCGAGAAAAAAAGCTTGACACGCCGCCCGACCTTGCTCCATTATGGCGGGATACACATTCGGAGGTGATGGCTTATGCCGACGATCAACCAGTTGGTACGAAAAGGAAGGGAAAAACCGAGGCGGAAAACATCGGCCCCCGCCCTAACCAACTGCCCTCAGCGTCGCGGGGTCTGTGTAAGAGTGTATACGACAACGCCCAAGAAACCCAACTCAGCCTTGCGAAAAGTCGCCAGGGTGAGGCTCACGAACGGTTACGAGGTGACCTCTTACATTCCCGGTATCGGCCATAACCTGCAGGAACACTCGGTAGTCCTCATAAGAGGCGGACGCGTAAAGGACCTGCCCGGCGTCCGTTATCATATTATTCGAGGCACCCAGGACGCCTATGGAGTGGCCGACCGAAAACAGGGACGGTCCAAATACGGAGCAAAGCGACCCAAGTAAAGTGGGCCGCCTCTCCCGAGAAACGCAGACGGCGGCCCACGGGATCGACCACTGAGTGGAACGTCCCCTCGGCCGCCGGAACAGATAGCCGGAACTTTTAGAAATATCCGCCCTAAAGAGTCCGAAGAAACCGTCGCAAGACGGGGAAGGTCCAGAACAAGAGACAGAGCCAATGGCTGTTTTCGGCTTTGCGCGTAGCATAGCCGGGTCTCCTGCACCTATCCATTTCGGAAGCTGAACGGCGGAGCTCGTTCTGTACGCTAAGTAACAACGAGACAAAACTAAAGCAATCGAACGGACCGGAGCTGATCGACATGCCGAGAAAAGGTAGAGCGCCGAAAAGGGATGTGCTGCCCGACCCCAGATACCACAGCAAGCTGGTGACCAAGTTCATAAACGGGGTCATGTGGGAAGGCAAGAAGTCCACCGCAGAAGCGATTCTCTATGACGCCCTTTCCATAATGGGAAAAAGGGCCAACGACGACCCGCTCAAGCTGTTCGAAAAGGCCGTCGACAACGTCAAGCCTATCCTCGAGGTTCGGTCACGCCGCGTCGGAGGCAGCACCTATCAAGTTCCCGTGGAAGTCAGAACGGAACGGAGCCAGGCACTGGCCATACGATGGCTCATCCAGTATTCCCGGAACCGCGGCGAAAAGAGCATGAAGGAAAAGTTGGCGGCGGAACTGCTTGACGCAGCCAACAACAAAGGGTCATCCGTTAAGAAAAGGGAAGATACCCACCGGATGGCCGAGGCCAACAAGGCCTTTGCCCACTACCGTTGGTAGTACGATCATTGTGTAAGGTGGAATAGCCCGCATGCCGGACCAGGCCCTCTCAAGAACTCGCAATATCGGTATAATGGCCCACATAGATGCGGGAAAAACCACGACCACCGAGCGCATCCTGTATTACACCGGAGTGTCCCACAAAATGGGCGAAGTCCATGACGGCACAGCGGTGATGGACTGGATGGAGCAGGAGCAGGAACGTGGCATAACCATAACGTCCGCCGCCACCTATTGCTCGTGGCGCAAGCACACCATCAATCTCATCGACACCCCCGGACACGTGGATTTCACCATCGAAGTGGAACGTTGTCTTAGGGTGCTGGACGGAGCCGTTGCGGTATTCTGCGCGGTTGGAGGCGTGGAGCCCCAATCCGAGACGGTGTGGAAGCAAGCGGACCGATACGGTATTCCTCGAGTGGCGTTCATCAATAAGATGGACCGCGCAGGCGCCGATCACGTACGGGTGCTGGAGATGATGAAGTCCAGACTGCGTACGACCCCGCTTCTCCTTCAGGTACCGATCGGAAACGATGAGAGCTTTGAAGGGGTCCTGGACCTTCTGTCAATGAAGGCCATCGTATTCGACGAAGACTCGGCCGGTAATCGGTTCACCGTTACCGACCCGCCGCCCGACCTGATGGAGCAAGGAACGGCTTGGCGTGAACGCCTGGTGGAAGCCGTGTGCGAACTTGATGATGGGCTGCTTGAACGTTACCTCGAGGGCGATACGCAAATACCGTCGGCCGAGCTGGTGGAAACAATTCGGCAGGCCACGCTGGCTTTGAAGGTAACTCCGGTAGTGCTCGGCGCGGCCTTCAAGAACAAGGGCATACAACAACTGCTCGACGCGGTGGTTGATTTTCTACCCTCTCCCCTCGACGTGTCGGAGGTGGAAGGTAAGGACCTCAAGGGCAAGACCGTCACCCGAGGAGTTGATGGCCCCTTTTGCGCACTCGCCTTCAAAGTTATGTCGGATCCCTACGTAGGGAACCTGACCTTCTTTAGGGTTTATTCCGGAGCATTGTCCTCCGGAGAGTCGTTGCTGAACGCCAACTCACAAAAACGGGAACGCATCGGTCGCCTTCTACGCATGCATGCGAACCAGCGAGAGGATGTCAAGAAAATAGGCCCCGGCGACATCGTGGCCGCTGTGGGATTGAAGAATACGCGCACCGGCGACACACTCACGGATGAAGACCATCCGGTCCGCCTGGAGTCGATGGAGTTCCCCGAACCGGTAATCTCCGTGGCCCTCGAGCCCAAGACCAGGGACGACGGCGATAGGCTTTCAAAGGCGGTAGCGCGGTTGCTTCAAGAAGATCCCTCGTTGCAGGTCAAGACGGATCGGGAAACCGGCCAGACCATCCTATCCGGGATGGGCGAGCTGCACCTGGAAATAGTTGTGGACCGGCTGCTGCGCGAGTTCCAGGTCAGCGGGACGGTGGGCGCACCCCAAGTGGCCTATCGTGAGGCACTCACCAAACCGGTAATGATTCACTACCGGCATGTGAAGCAGACCGGCGGCAAAGGCCAGTTCGCTGAAGTCAAGGTGGAGATCGAACCCAACGCGCAGGGACCGGGGCTGGAATTTGCGGACAAGATAACCGGCGGGGCGATTCCCAAGGAATTCATCAAGCCGGTGGAAGAAGGCATGCGAAGGGCCATGGAGGCGGGATGTCTCGCCGGATACCCGGTCATAAACGTGAAAGCGGCCCTGGTGGACGGCAAGAGTCACGAGGTCGACTCGTCGGAAATGGCCTTTAGAACAGCCGGCTACATGGCCTTCAAGGAAGCGTGCCGAAAGGGCGGGAGCATCCTGCTCGAACCTATCATGGATGTGGAAGTCATTGCTCCGGGCGAATTCCTTGGGGACGTGCTGGGTGACGTGACTGCCCGCCGTGGTAAGATCCTCGGCATGGAAAGCCGCCTCGGTATTCAAACGGTCGGAGTTAGAGTGCCCCTGGAAAGAATGTTCGGGTACGCGACCGATCTACGGTCGATCACGCAGGGTCGGGGCACGTTCACCATGAGATTTTCACATTACGAGCAGGCACCGCAATCGCTGACGGAGAAGGTGGTGGCCCAGGCGAAGAAATCCGGAGGAGCCAATGGGTAAGGCTAAGTTTGAGCGCAAGAAGCCGCATGTGAATGTCGGAACAATCGGACACATAGACCACGGCAAGACGACGTTGACCGCAGCCATCACTTTGATCCTTTCCAAACGAGGGTGGGCCAACTACGTTTCCTTCGAGGAAATCGACAAGGCTCCGGAGGAAAAGGAACGCGGGATCACCATCGCCACGGCCCACGTGGAATACGAAACCGCAAATCGGCACTACGCACACGTCGACTGCCCCGGTCATGCGGACTATATCAAGAACATGATCACGGGAGCCGC
>JAZDOF010000667.1:0-6621 GCA_043799015.1 Pseudomonadota bacterium
TGCATGGGGTGGGGCTCCTTTGCGACTTGCGTTCCAGTTTACTCCGTCACGGGGCAGGATTCCAGGTCCGGATCACCCACTCGCCAAAGATCACCAAGTTGCCAACCTTCCTTCAGCTTTCCCTCCAATCGTTCGGAGGACAAGGGGCCTGCCGAGAAGTACCGGCCGTCTCTTGTGGAAAAGCAGATAACACTTTCCGGCGAATCGGTGAAGTGATCGAGAAGATCGGGGCTGTGGGTCGAGACAATCACGTCGGTTCGCCTGGACGCGTCCTTTATCCATTCCCCCAGCATCGGCAGCCATGCCGGATGGATGCCGAGTTCAGGTTCGTCGATCACGAGTAAGGTCGGTAGACGGGGTGACAACAGCACCGTGGCCCAGCACAACATTCGCACGGTGCCGTCGGACATCTCGGTCAAATAGAAGGGGGCATCCGTATCATCAAAATGCCACTGCACCGCAAGCCCCATAAGACCGGTTCGCACGGCTCTCACCTTGCGAGTCCGCGGAAGAACGGATTTCATGGCAATGTTGAGCCGCTCGTCGAACTCCAGATGCCGTTGAACGAGATTGTCCATCACCAGTGCCAAATTGTTGCCCGATCCGGATAAATAGATGTCCGGCGGACCGATCTTAGGCTCAGACGTCCTTATCTCCTCGAAATTCATGTCATTTGCGTTATAGAAACGCCATCCTCTGATATGGTCGATTAGATATCTCCTCACCGGATATACCGGGGTCATGTCGGGCGCATGAGAAAACCTTTCGAGGATGTCGGGCAGCACGGCCAGGCCGAGGACGCCGGTGGGCAGGCCTTCCATTCTCTCAAAATGGGATTTGCGAGTGTCGGGGGTATCGAAATATGAGACAACTCCTTTCCCGATCCCCTGGTCGTGGAATTTGTAGTAATAGAAGAGTTGAGGGTCCGGCTTAGTCTGCGAGGCGGAGAGAGCTTCGAAACACAGGCCGACCGGGGATTCCGAGTTGTACGCATATATGCCCAATTCATGGGTCAGCGAAGCCCAGCGGTGCCGAAGATCCGGCGGTGGAAGGAACTCATAGGTTAGGTCCACCCTCCCAGGATATTTCAGCGACCGGTCCAACATATGAGATCCTCCCAGAATCCTCGCGGAAGACGCAAGTGGGGTGCCGGAAGCTAGGTCATCAGCGGACCCCACGACGCAGGACTTCAAGAACTGCAATAAACGAACCGCGTTGGTTTTTCCTGAACCATTCGGTCCGATAAGGATATTCAATGGGTTGAGCGCAACTCCCTTTGACAGATGGAGATTCCTGTAACGGTCGGCTGCAAATGATATCAGGGTCGGCATGGTCATTGATTCGCCTTTCGCTGACTCGGGCGGTCGTATCGGGGGGGGCTGTAACGATGGATCAAGAGCGGGCTTCACTAGGGCTCACTCGAAACCGAGTTCTTGCCCGATTTCTCTGAGACTTCGGGACGGGGCATCCTCGGATTCCTCCTGTTCCTTCCGTAATTCGCGGAGGTCTTCAAGGTCCTCCAATGCCTCTTGAATCAGCAGAAACTCTTCGTAAGGAAGAACGACGAACTCCTTTTTTCCCTCTTTTTAAATTACTTGTGGATGTAGCATCATGGCGGCTCCTATCGATAGGCTTCCCTGCGATGACGAATGCGACAAACAATGATCCTGCTCCCTTCTATCTCCTAGAGAGCTCTCCAATTGCCAACCCGAAGTCGGTATTCCGGACTGTAACCCGTGAGCCTCTTTGTGTCGCCCGTCAGGCCGCTTTCAAGTGTCGATGGCGCCTGGTACATGCGACCGGCGGCATCCTTGGGCATAGCTCTCAGGTCCTTCTCGGCTTTCGGCTTCAGTTCGACATTATATCTCAAAGGTACCCTAAACCTCCATCAGCCGATGACACCTGCCCGGAGAGGGGTCTACACATCGTATTCTTTTTCGGCGATTGATACCAATGGATCTTGCCCGGACAGGGGCATAGCGACGACGCATACTCGACCGGACGTATCGTCGTCATGAGCCTGGTTCCTTATTCCGCGAAACCTGGATATACTATTTCTTGTGAACGGGGTTCCCTTACCGGTCATGCACGGGTAGTCGCTATCATGAAGCCGCTTAGATTTGTGGGGACGAGCTTGAACGATCTCCGAAACTTTCCCGATGAGGCGCGCCGGGCATCCGGCTTCGAGCTCCGTGCGATTCAAAGCGGACTTGAGCCAAGCGATTGGAAGCCGATGGGGATCATAGGGCCGGGAGTAAAAGAGATCCGTATCCATGTGAAGGGCGAATGGCGTGTGATCTATGTCGCCAAACTCTATGATGCGGTCTATGTGCTTCATGCATTTCAGAAGAAGAGTCGAAGAACGAGCCGGAAGGACATCGACCGGGCTCGTCAAAGCTGGAAACTGATTGGAGGCGGATCATGAGCGAGGATGTGATCGAGTCCAGCGGCAACGTATTCGTTGATCTGGGTTTTCCTCCCGATGAGGCCTCGATTCTCCAGATGCGTGCCGACCTCATGGCGGACCTACGGAAGTTCGTCGAGACTAGGGGACTGTCCCCCGCCAAGGTTGTGGAAATGCTCTCCGTCGGCGAGACCGTTGCTTTGGATCTTATGGGCGGCAAATGGGAAGAGTTCAGTCTTGAGATGCTGATCACTCTCGCCGTCAGAGCCGGCTTGCGCGTCACGCTGAAAACCGCGGCTTAGAAAAGGGCTGGTGTATTTATGGACGGGACATCCCCATCGAGGATGGGGCTTGTAAGAGGCGGAAGCACCTACAATGCCTCATAGAAGAGAGTCACCCGCAACACCCCGCTGGAAACGTGTGCAATTCCCGAAACAGCACCGTCCGGCAACGCGTTCCGGTTCGGTCGAAAGCAGCATTACCGCCGTTTGCATGCTCTTGGAATATGGATCACGCCCTCGTTTGTGGTCGCCTTGAACGGTTGATTCGATGATCATCGCGATGGGTTAAGACCGATGGCAACTCACAGGTGCGCCCATGTCGCCGAGAAAAGTCGTGCCTCGCACCATTTGTTCCGAGTTTCCGTGGTCCGAGTGGTTGAATTCATCGAGCCGGGGTGGTGACGGTGTGGAGTTGTCTGGTATAATGTGTGTGCAGCCCTGCTGAGAGGTAGGATAGAGATGAGGCTCGGCATCGACCCGAAAGTGGATTATGCTTTCAAGTGGCTTTTCGGCAATGAGAAGAACACCGGGATTCTGATTCACCTGCTGCACGCGGTTCTCAATCCGTCGGCCGAGGAACGAATCGTCGAGCTTCAGATACTCAATCCGTTCAACAACAAGTTGGCACTGGACGATAAGCTGTCTGTTCTCGACATCAAGGCCAGGGATCAGCTCGGACGGCGGTTCAACGTCGAGATGCAGATGCTGTCGACACCGGCGTTGAGCCGGCGGATTCTCTATTATTGGGGGAAACTGTACACGGATCAGTTGCAGGAGGGTCAGGACTACGGGCTGCTCAGGCCGACCATCTCCATCTGTTTTGTGGATGGAGTCCAGTTTCCGGCAGTGTCGGGACATCACCTCTCGTTTCGGCTCGTGGACGCGTCTCAGGGCGTTGTCCTGACGAATGACCTATGGATCCATTTTTTTGAGTTGCCCAAATTCAAGCGTACTCCTGATGAATTTGCCGTACCGTTGGATGGTTGGTTGTATTTCCTCAGATATGCCGAAACCCTGGATCCTGAGTGCTTACCGCCTTTCAAGGAACAACAGGAGATTCGGCAGGCAATGGAGGCCCTAAAAATGCTGGATCAAACTTACATGGAAAAAGAGATCTACGAAGGACGCCTCAAGGCCCGCCGCGATGAGCGAATGTGGCGGGAGGATGGCCTGGCCGAAAGTAGGGCCGAAGGTAGGGCCGAAGGTAGGGCCGAAGGCATGGCGCAGGGAATCGAAAAAGGACGTGCGCAAGGAGTGCTTATCGGTAGGATTCAGTTCGCCCGGAAGCTGTTGCGACGCGATGCGACTTCAGAAGCGGATCTGGAGGCCATGCCCCTGGAAGCCCTCGAAGAGCTTGCAGCGCAACTGGAGCAGGAATTGTCGGGGTAGGGCCGGCACCGAACAGCCGATGACCCGAGGAGGAGGGGCCTGACTGAACGCCGGCAATTCAGATACAAGGGGTCTCCGGATGCTGAACCGAGGCTTCCGGATCGGGCGACCCCTTCAGGGTCGAAGACACGATGTGAACGGACTTCTTGTCCACGGGTTTCAACTCCGTGACGGAGGTTGCGAGGGCGTTCATGTCCGAGCGCGGAACCGCTTCTTATCCAAATATCTATGGGGGCTTACCCCTAGTAACCAAATAGTTGACGGGCGCGTAACCATTCACTCTTGTGGGGCAGGCTTTCCAGCCTGCCGAGGCTTTCTTTTACAAAATCCGCAGGCTAGAAAGCCTGCGCCACGTTGAGATTGGAATTTCCCCCTCGTAAGTGAATGGTTACCACGGGCGCCGATTTTTTCCTTGACACGCAATCCGGTGAGTGATAACCTCACCAGTTACTATTTCAAGCGTAAGGAATACCCTACGACTATGTACGCTATACAGGCCTTCATCCTCATTATTCTCGTCCTTAGCGGAATTATTGTCCAGTTTGGACAATGGGATAGAGGCCTGGTGACGGACGCATAACAAAAAAGAAAAAAAGTCCGAACAATCATCAGAATCCGTTACCGGGCCTCATCCGGTAACGGATTTTTTTTGTTCTTACTCCACGGAAAGGCAGACAATGACCGAATACAAGAAACGCAGCGACACCATCACCGAGGGAATCGAACGCGCGCCGCACCGAGCCCTGCTGCGGTCCCTCGGGTTTATCGACGAAGAACTGAAGCGGCCTCTGGTGGGTATCGTAAACTCCTATTCGGAGATAATTCCCGGTCATATGCATCTGAAAGCCCTTTCCGACGCGGCCAGAGCCGGCATTTACATGGCGGGCGGCATGCCCGTTGAGGTCCAAACCATCGGGGTTTGCGACGGCATCGCGATGACCCATCTGGGCATGAAATCCTCCCTGGCCAGTCGTGAAATCATCGCGGATTCCGTGGAAATAGTCGCTCGGGCACATTGCTTCGACGCGATGCTGCTGATTCCCAACTGCGACAAGATCATCCCCGGCATGCTCATGGCCGCGGCCCGGCTGAATATCCCCTCGGTGGTCGCGAGCGGCGGGCCCATGTTGGCGGGTCGATTCGGAGACCGGACCATAGACCTCGTCCAGATGTTCGAGGGAGTCGGCGCGGTGAAAGCCGGCCGCATGAACCCGGAAGAACTCAACCAAATGGAGCACGAAGCCTGCCCCACTTGCGGGTCCTGTGCGGGGATGTTCACGGCCAATTCCATGAACTGCCTGACTGAATCGCTGGGCATGGGCTTGCCCGGAAACGGCACCATACCAGCGGTGATGAGCGCGCGGCACCGGCTGATGAAGACCGCGGGCATGCAGGTCGTGGACCTGTGTCGCAAGGGCATCCGTCCCAGGGACATAATGTCGGAAGCCGCGTTCCGGAACGCTCTGACGGTGGATATGGCGTTGGGCTGTTCCACGAACACCCTGTTGCACCTTTTGGCCATAGCCCATGAAGCCGACATCCGACTGGACCTGGACCTGGTCAACACCATTAGCAAACGAACCCCCAACCTGTGCAAACTGAGCCCCGCGGGCACGCACCATCTGGAAGACCTGGACCGTGCCGGAGGCGTGCCGGCGGTGATGGCCGACCTCCTGTCCGTGGGACTGCTGGAACCGCATTGCATCACGGCAACGGGCTCGACCGTCCGCGAGAACCTCAAAGGAATGCGAGTCAAGGACCGGACCGTAGTACGGCCCCTCGACGACCCCTACACCTGGGAAGGCGGACTCGCTGTCCTTTTCGGCAACCTGGCACCCCAAGGCGCCGTGGTCAAACAATCCGCCGTGGACCCTGCCATGCTCAAACATGAAGGCCCCGCACGAGTATTCGAAACCGAAGAAGCCGCGACCGAGGCCATTCTCGGCGGCATGGTTAAGCCCGGCGACGTGCTGGTGATCAGATACGAAGGACCGAAGGGTGGGCCTGGAATGCGTGAAATGCTGACCCCCACGTCATCCCTGGCGGGCATGGGCCTGGATTCAAAGGTCGCGCTGATAACGGACGGACGGTTCTCCGGCGCGACAAGAGGCGCATGCATCGGTCATGTCTCCCCCGAGGCCATGGCCGGCGGCCCCATCGCCCTGATAAGAGACGGAGACCGGATATCGACGGACATTCCGGGCAAACGGCTCGATTTGATGATCACCGAGGAAGAATTCGCGTCACGACGAGAGGAATGGATCGCACCGCCACAAAACATACCCACGGGATACCTTGAACGGTACGCTGAACAGGTTACCTCGGCAAATACGGGCGCTGTCCTCATGACATCGTGGCAACGAAACAACGAATAAGTTCTTTCTTGTATCAACCCTTCGGACGGTGAAGCTTTTCGTGATGAAAGGCTTTCCGGTCCTCTTTCGAGAAGCTTCTTTTTGTGGTCGGGGATTGATCTTCCGCCCCGCGGAAATCAATCTCCGACTCGAATAGGAGTTTTTGGAGAGGGGCCCGGGGAGGACCTTTTTG
>JAZDOF010000678.1:0-2802 GCA_043799015.1 Pseudomonadota bacterium
CAGTAACCGTTGATCTGCTTGGCTACCTTATGGGCGTCGAAGTGGCCCTTTTCGTCTACGTAATCCCACTTCAGGTTGAGAATGGGATCCGCGAACTTGCCGCCGTCCTTCTTGTACAGTTCCGCGATCTTCTTGAAGAGATCGAACAGAATATCGCCGTCGGGCTTCGCGTCTCCGGGCGGATTTCCGGCCTTGTAACGCCATTGGGCCCATCGGCCGCTGTTGCTTATGCTACCTTCCTTTTCCACGGACGCCGCACAAGGCAGGAAGAACACCTCGGTCTTGATCTTCTTGGGGTCCGTTCCCGGGCCCTTCCAGAAAGACCCGGTTTCGTTCTCGAAGATATTCACGTTGACAAGCCAATCCAGCTTGCCCAAAGCCTGGCGTACCTTGTTCGCGTTGGCACCTGAACATGCGGGGTTTTGCCCCCAAGAGAAGAATCCCTTGATTTCGCCCTTGTACATGGAATCAAAGAGATTCAACCACGAAAAATTCTGCCCGTCATCGATCTTCGGCAGCCAACCGTACCCGAAGTCGTTCTCCTTTGTCGCCTTGTCGCCGAAAAACGCTTTGAGCAGGCTTGTGGAATACTTGGGGAAATTTTGCCACCAGTTGGCCGACTGCGGTTCCTTGGTTTTGGGAGTACGTTTATCATTGTAATCGGCAAGAGTAGGCATGGACGCGGTGGGAATTCCCAGGTACCCGGGCCAAATGTGGAACAAGAGGGCCTGGTCCGTGGAACCTTGCACGTTGGATTCGCCGCGCAGCGCATTCACGCCGCCCCCCGCGATGCCGATGTTCCCCAGCAGGAGCTGAATAATCGACATGGCCCGGATGTTCTGCACCCCCACAGTGTGCTGGGTCCAGCCCATAGCGTAAAGGATCGTCCCTGCCTTGTCCTTAGCCCCCGTGGCTGCATACATTTCGTACACGGCCTTCAAATCGTCCACGGAAGTGCCGGTGACCGAACTGACCTTCTCCAGCGTGTAGCGGTCGTAGTGTTTCTTGAGTAACTGGAGCACACAGCGCGGGTTCTGAAGGGAGGCATCCTTTTCAGGCACGCCCTTGTCGGTCGCCTTGAACGCCCACGCGGCTTTGTCGTATGAGCGTTTCTCCGAGCTGTAGCCTGCGAACAGCCCGTCCGCGAAGTTGAATTTGTCTCCCACGACGAATGACGCGTTGGTGTAGTTGAGGACATAATCATCGAAGTACTTCTTGTTTTCGATGATATATTTGATCATGCCGCCCAGGAACGCTATGTCGGTGCCGGAACGGAGCGCCGCGTACAAATCGGCACGAGCGGACGTTTGAGTAAAACGAGGGTCAACCGAGATCAGCTTCGCGCCGTTCTCTTTGGCCTTCATTATCCACTTCATGGAAATTGGATGGTTTGCCGCAGCGTTGCTGCCCATTACCAGGATCACGTCACTGTTCTTGAGATCGATCCAATGATTCGTCATAGCTCCACGACCGAACGACTCTGCCAGAGCCGCAACTGTCGCGCTGTGTCATATTCGTGCCTGGTGTTCGATCCAAACAAGCCCCAACGCCCTCATCATGGCCTGCAACGGCCACAACTCCTCGTTGTCCAGGGCCGCGCTGCCTATGTGCGCTATTGCCTCAACCCTGTTAACCGCCTCCCCCTTGGCGTTTTTCTCGATGAAGTTCTTGTCTCTGGTTGCCTTGACCCGTTTTGCGATCTCGGTAAGCGTCCAATCCCACGACTTCTCTTCCCACTTGTCGCTGCCCGGGGCCCTGTACAGCACCTTTTGGGAGCGGTTCGGGTTGTTGGCCGAAGTCTGGAAAAGGGACGCGCCCTTGGCACACAAGGCACCCTCATTGATGGGGTGATCCGGGTCCCCTTCGATGTTGATGATTTTGCCGGTGCTCGTATCCGTACTGCAAATGAGTCCGCAACCCACAGCGCAGTATGAACAGATAGTAGTGAACTGCTTGGCGCTCTTCATCTCCTTGACTTTTACGTCGTCGGCATAGGCCTTTATCGGGCCCATGTCCACTCCCAAGGAAGACAGAGCAACCCCCGTGCCCACCGCACCGGAGATCACGAGGAACTGCCGGCGAGTGATATCCATTTGATTGATTCTCCTTTCCCGTTTGATGGAGGTAAGCGAAAGCGTTCGGTGCCGAACATTCGGCCGACCAGGGACGGACCGGCCGATTTCACCATCAATTCACCCTCTCCCGGCAACCTCGACAATCCCCGTGCGCGCATAACCGGGTAGAGGCCCCCGCCCTCTTTAGGTTGCTTCGGTCCGTGCCCTTGACGGCTAGGTCCCGGAGGCGTTCCTACTCCGGGAAAACGCGTTTTCCGGGCCCGAGGCAACATCCTTGTAAGCGTAAATAATAGGAGATAATTGGAAAAACGGTCAATGGCGAAAAAGCGACTAGGAAATATTACTGATTGATATTATTGTAGTTAACAATCTTACCGGCCCTTCCTCATCATGTCTAAATAGACATAGCAATTGATTTTGTACTCATTAATTCAGTAGTTTTTTTCCGACCTCTCCAGGGCGGTCCCCTGGGGCCGTCATGGCCTCTCAGCCATTGATGGGGATTATCAGGACCGAAACGGCATAATCGCGAACCCGGACGGCCGCCGGCCTACCCCCTCCCTTTTCCGTTGCGAAAAAAGTTGATAATAAGGTGGAAGATTTCTACGGAGGTTGTTATGGACCGGAAATCGGAAGCGCAGGACTCCCATCTCACCTGGGAAGTTGTGGAGAGGCGAGAAGACGCCCAGTATCCCTTGTTTTCGGTCGGAATCAACCGGAGCAAGTC
>JAZDOF010000713.1:0-4830 GCA_043799015.1 Pseudomonadota bacterium
ACTCGTTTCAGAGCGCCATCAATCAGGCCGGCCGGGAGTTTCTCGATTCCCTGAATCACGACGAGCGTGCCGTAATCGTCTTGGGCAAGCCCTATCAGACGTTTGACCCGTTCCTTAACATGAATCTCGGAACGGTTTTCAGGCGCCTGGGCGTTCGGGCCTTGCCGGGTGATTTGCTCCCGTCCGTGGAAGAGGACGACTTCGGACCGGTAACCTGGAAGCACCAGGGCAACATGATCCGAGCCGCACGAGCCGTAGCACGGGATCCGCGGCTTTTTCCGGTGCTTGTAACATGCTACGGTTGCGGATCGGACGCGTTTACCCTTCGACACATTCGGGAAGCGTTGCAGGGAAAACCGATGCTGGTGCTTGAGATGGACGAACACACGTCCAGGGCCGGCATGATCACGAGGATGGAAGCTTTCCTGGACGTCGTAAGGAAATACGACGTGAATCACGTGGCCAAGTCGATCGGGAGTCCGGAAACCGCTTCTTTGGTACGCGTCCCTTCGGGTGAGGAATCGGCGAAAGCCGGTGGAGGCCATGCAGTGAAGGAGCGCGGGTCCGTACGCACAAAACCCGACAGGATGTACGTTCCATATATGAGCGACCATGCATACGCTTTTGCTGCGGCGGCTCGTTCCGTAGGGGTTGAAGCCGATGTCCTCCCCCCGCCGGACATGGAATCCGAGCGGTTCGGGCGACCGCATGTCAATAGTGGGGAATGCTACCCGTACGTGCTGATTCTGGGCGATTACTTGAAATTCGCAGGGGAATTAGAGCCGCTCAAAGCCGAGCGATCGCTTTTCTACGTAATCAGCCCGAACCAGTGCCGTTTGGTTCAATTCTCACGATACATCGAACTGGTTCGTCGAAAGCTGGGGTTGGGCATGAGCGTAGCCGAAAGCTTCGACCAAGGAATGAAACTGTTCGGGCTTTCGCGGCTCAGCCGGACTCAGATTCTGCTCAGAGTATGGGAGGGTCTCAACGCGTATGACGTTCTGCTCCGCACGTACGTGCTGCTCCGGCCGAACGTAAGTGAAGTCAAGGCGTTTGAAGAAACATACCTCGCATGTCGAGATATGGTGTTCCATGAGTTGTCCCGAGGGCGCGGCAAGCAAGGCATGGAGGAAGCCCTCCACGAGCTGGTCAAATTCTCTGCTCAGGAAGTCGCCCCAAGACCCATGATCGCTGTAACCGGCGATTACTACACCCGCGTGATTCCCTTTGCAAACAACGGCGTGTATGACGAGGTGGAGGCCCTTGGCGGGACCTTACTCTTCCCCCCGACGTTTTCCGATTGCTTCAAGCTTGGGACCCTAAAGGACTTCGTTTGGAACCTCCGGCGCGGGCGTCCCGCTGCGACGGCCCGTCACGGCGCGTTCTACTCGCTCATGGCATTGCTTGAGTTCCGCATGAAGGCCTCAAACCTTGCCAGAAAGGCTTTTGAGGGTCGATTGGACGTGATGGGCCTGGAGATGTGGAAAACCGCATCCAGTCAGACCCCGACGCGTCTTCCCTCGGGTATAACGGCTCCGGTAGCCACCGCTCTGCGAGATATCGACGGAGGTGCCGACGGCCTCTTGAATCTCATGACCCTCAATTGTTCTTACGGCACCGTCGTCACGGCCGTTCTATTGAGGGCGCTGCGCAACCATCCCGAGGTTCCGATGCTGACCCTTGTTTACGACGGATTAAAGAAGACCAACGAGAAGACCAGGGTGGAAGCCTTTATGGAACAAGTTCACGATCGATTCAAACGGAAACCGGTGGTCAGGCCGTCCTCCTCGATCAGGAATCCCGGCATTCGGCTATTCGCGTGATCATTTGTAATCGTTCACCACGAAGACACGAAGGCACAAAGAAATCAAAGGTCAATAATCTTCAGAAACCTTCCAGCCGAGCCGGCTGCTGGATTCGAGGTCGGACGCCGATTGAGGGGCAACAGGTGTTCATGTATCATTTCAACTCCTTCTTCGTGTCTTGGTGCCTTCGTGGTTTGGTCTTTTCGGATTCAAGAGTCGTTCCCGGTGAACGGTTACGATCATTTTTCGCCGGCCGAATATGTGGTCGGCATCACGAGCGAGGTCAACTGGGGTTTTCGGTTATGTAATCGTAGACAAAGTAATCCAGAAGCAGCTCCAGCGTCTTGTCTATCCGTTCCCGCATCTTGGGGGCCGGGGCCACCCCCCGCTCCATGGTTTCCCATGTCGTACCGATTGTTTTTGCGGATCTGTTGCGCTCCGGCCTGACGATCTCATCGAGTCGTACGGTGATGACGTAGAAGTAGAGCCCCTCACACCTTACGGTGTTGACGAATATGTTCAGCCAAGGGTTACCGGGGGGTTCCGGCACGTTGCCGATGCCGAGGGCCCTTATCCCCGAATCGAGCAACTTTACCACCACCATATCCTGTAGGTACTGTCTGGAAAGCCCCGCTTCCGCAGCATGTTGATCCACGTCGTGAACCCAAACGGTCATTCCCCCGAGACCCCTGAGCGCTCTTCTGTAACGCTTGACCTGTTTCATTCCCGGTCCCTCAATCAGGCTTCCGAGACTAAGCTACAAGATTCTCACTCCCTCGGCAAGCCCGGTCCGAGTGGACAGTCATGAAGGTGCCAAACCCAAAGGTCCCAGCGAGTGCGGAATCGGGCGGCCAAGGTGTCGATTCGCCCCAGGGTGAACAGGAGGCCGATGCCGAGTGCAAAAACGCTGAAGGTCAGGTCCATGAATCGCACGGCCCGAAGAAACGTTGCCGCCCCGGGTCCGTAATGCTCCCGGAAGAAAAGGTATCGCGAACGATAATACTCTATCCTGGCGCCACTATGATAGGCCTTCGCAGTCCCTCCTTGAAGGTGAACGGCGATCGCGCCGGGCTGGTGAACGACTTTCCGGCCGCTTTTCCTCATCCTTACCGCCAAGTCCGTCTCTTCGAAGAAAAAGAAGTACCTTTCGTCAAACCCCCCGACATCCTCAAAAGCTTGCCGCCGTATCATCATGACGGCCCCGATCAAGGTCTCGACCGGTTCCGGGCAGGACGTCACACGGGTCTTTGACGGATACCGACGCGGAAACAGCCTCTTGAGAAGGCTTCGGTTAAGCGTTTCAGTCAGAGGAGAAGGGACCGCCTCGTATGAAGTTTGCGGCGACCCGTCGGGGTTGACCAGCCTTGGTCCCACCATCCCGATTTCGGGGTCTTGTTCCATCAACTCCATGAGTTGTCCGGCACAGTCGGGCTCGATCATCGCATCGGTATTGACCAATAGCAGATATTCCCCCAGCGCCCGCTCGGCCCCGCGGTTGTTCGCCGCCGCGAATCCCAGATTCCTGCCTGCCGCGATGACTTCCACATCCGGAAACGCGGACTCTACCCGGACTACGGACGCATCTACGGAGCCGTTGTCCACCACTATTACTTGGGGTTTACGGGGAAGGTCGGACCGGTAGACGTGTTCGATGCACTCCAAGAGCAGGTCGGCCGTATTGCGGTTAACGATGATTACGGTAAGACGAGCGCTGTCGGCTTTGAGCATGGATACCGTTTCCTGGCGTAACGCCCGTTAAGGCGGGTTGACGGCCCGAGGGAAAGGTTGCGGAAATGCGGCCGGACATCCTCCTAACCTCCTATGGTGTTCATCGTATCACGGCGGCCCACCCCGCCATGGCAACTCCGGGCTGGTTTGGCGGCCACGGCCGAACGGATGATTCCGGCCAATTCATCAAGTCCGGCGCCTTGCCTGAGAGGGGCTTTGATGTCGATCTCGGATCTGCTGAGGAGACAGGGACGCAGGGTCCCCCTCGCAGTCAACCTCATTCGGTTGCATATGCCGCAAAAGTGACCCGTTACGGGGTCGATGATACCGATCCTACCTTTGGCACGCGGCAGTCGGTACATTGACGCCGGGCCGTCCAGCGGTCCTCGTTCCTCCTGGAACAGCTTACCTGCGGCCCTTTCGATGATCCGAACCGCGTCGCCGGAGCTCAACGACTTAGGCGATCCGGGGACTTCGTCCGCGGCGAACGGCATTCGTTCTATGAAACGCACGTCCACCGGCAGGTCGATGGTTAGTCGTGCGAACTCGGACAAATCTTCCTCATTGATCCCGGCCAACAGCACGACGTTTATCTTCACCGGATCGAACCCCTCTTCAAGGCAGGCTCGGATGCCCCGCATCACGGCCTCCAGGCGATCGCCGCCCGTAATCTTCTTGAATACATCCCGTCTGAGAGTGTCCAGGCTTATGTTGATGCGCTTCAGGCCCGCCGCTTTGAGGCCTCGGGCCATGTCCACAAGCAGTACGCCGTTGGTGGTGAGCCCCACATCCTCTATACCCTGCATGCTCGTGAGGCGGGACAAAAAGTCCAGCACTCCTCGACGGACGAGCGGCTCTCCTCCGGTTACTCTAACCTTGCGAATTCCCAAATTTCCGGCCACGGACACTATCTTGAGGATTTCTTCGTATCTTAGGATCTCGTCATGGGGGATGAGCGCCACGCCCTCCGGAGGACGGCAATAAACGCAACGGAGGTTGCACAGGTCCGTGATGGAAATCCGTAGATAGTCTATTACCCGGCCGCTGGCGTCAATCAGGTCCTGAGTCATAGTTTTCTCTAATTGTTGTAGTAGGGGCTATTCAAAGTTTGGCCACCAGATCCGCTATGGACGCAGGGTCGCGGCCGAATACCCTTATAAGCGGCACCTTTCCCATCGCGCCTCGATCATATATCGCATCAGGGACCCTGCCGAGTTCTTCCATAACGTCGAGCACTCCCCAGGCCATCATGCTGTTTTCCTCCTCCTCCACATCCGGCGGGGTGCGGCTGCGGTCA
>JAZDOF010000186.1:0-3409 GCA_043799015.1 Pseudomonadota bacterium
CAATTCCTTGCTGTTCATATCGCTGAATCCTTCCCTTATTCTTGATTTGCCGAGAACACCCCGGCCCTGTTGTCAGACCCCCCCAGCTTTCATTTATGACCGGTTCCCCCCTACGCATTTGTTTTCCCGGTCTTCGGCGTCGTCCCTTTCCTCATTTGAAGTAGCCTCCGCGGCATTGCGCCGGGAGGGTGAAGACATGGCGGCGGGGCACGCATGGTTAGGGTTGGATGCTGTGGTAAGTTGCCCCGGCCGCGCGAAAATGCTTAGGTGAGCCGTGCGATACGGTCTATCAGGCGACCCGGTCGAATCCCCAATGCAGCAGCCACCTTGAACACCTGGTCTAGTTTTGGTTGGCGCCCTTTACCCCACCCATCGATAGTTGACAAAGGGAGGCCTATGCGGCGGGCGAAGGTTGCGACGCCTTCCCCTTTTCGGCGAAAGCTGTCTAGGACGGTGTAGAATGGTGGTTTGGGCATGATCTCGCCTTTTTTTGTTGACATAATTACGCAACAAGGTAACCTGTCATCGTGAGAGAAATTAGGTTACCTGGTATCGGTGTCGCACCGACACCGTAGCAAGGGGGGCTTTCTCATGTCAAGGGATTTTTTAGTGGACGATGAAAAATTGAGGCAAGCGGCGGAAATAGCCGGGCGAATCGAGGATCTAGCGCGCGAACGGCGTAAGCCCAAGGAAGGCTGGAAGGCGTATCTGCGGCGGGTCGGCATAAGCCACACGACGGTGAGAAGATGGGCCACGGGCACGCAAGGAGCGGATTTAGACACCCTGGAGCGGTACGCGGCCGTGCTTGGGGTGCCGCTGGATGAACTCCGTTACGGGCAGGAAACGGCGCAACCAAGCGATACGGTCCGACCGTTTGTGGAGTTGATACGAGTGCCGCTCTATGAGGAGCGGGTGGCCGCTAATGTCCAGGGGCGATGTATAGATGAAGCGGATGTCGAGCAGTATGTGGAAGTCCCTCGGGCCTGGATAGCCGCTCTGAAATGCAGTCGAGAACTGGCGGTTGTGAGGGTCAGCGATCGTGGAGACGGCGAGAGCATGCGACCGACGATCCTGCCGGGCGAGATGGTGCTGGTGGATACGCTGCAAGGGCAGGACATTGAACGTTTCATCCCCGGTGAGATTTACTGCGTCCGCATGGAAGACGGCGCGGCCATCAAGCGAGTGGAAGTCAAACCGCCCTTGCCCGACGACGAGGAATCCGGCGGCTTCATCCTCAAGAGCGACAACCGCACCATGAAGACCGCCGGCGGTAAGCGTGTGCCGAAGTACCCGGACGTCGTGGTAACCTGGGCCGAGACGCTCACCGAGCTCGTGGTGGGGCGAGTGCTTTGCACCCTAGGGCCGCGCGTGCTCATGCGCGGGTCAACGGTGGTTTTGTCGGCGTTGCTGACGGAGGCTTCGGCCGCTGAGTGAGGTGGTGTTGTGAGGCCCGTGGCACGGCAGAGGTAGGCGGCGCGGCCCCGGCAGGCATCTTCAGGGCACCACCGCGTGGGATACGAGGGTCGGTTATGCGGGACCATGGAGAGTGGGGTGGCACCTAATCGCGAAGGGTAATCGTACACCACGAAGCCGAGGTCAAGGATGGACCAGGGAGACCGAGACCGTGTGCAATAACGGAAGCGGAAATGAAATTGAACTGGTTTTTCCCTTCAAGGATGCAAGATCTTGCGTAACCATGCACCAGGACGACAAGAAAAGGTAAAGCACCAGGAAACCAAGGAACCATCGGCCCAGTCATCAGAGCGGGTGTGATCAGGTTGGACCTTACGGAGCTTTCTTCGGGTTGCCTTAGTGCTTTTACCTTTGGTTCCGCGTCTATCTTAGTGAACGATTACTCGTGAAGATCACCGAAGACTACGAGGGAGAACTCATCGTTTTTGAGGTTGCCCTGTTGATCATAGAGGAAGATTTGTATCTCGCCATTATTGTTCGCTTTGTATTCACTCCTGTATGCGTTTGAGGTGAGCAACACAGCATAGGCCGGCCTCTTATTTTGCACGCCCGTCCCAATGAATGGCTTTTTGAATTTGACGATGTATGTTCCGATGGTACCAGTAGGGTAGGTTACCGGAAGCTCCACGTTTTCTGAGCCCAGCGCCTCATTCGTGTCTCCTTTGTAATACAGCCAAGCACCGGCCTTCTTCCTGTCGTGCGGCATTTCTCATACCCCCTTCTAGTTTTTTTGATAAAGGACCCATGACGTCTAGCAACGGAATGGGTTATGTTGTTTGTGACATAACAGCCGGCCCAATGCAAGAAAATAATGGCTCGTGTCGCGAGTGGGTGAACGAAAGCTGAGGGCTTGGTCGCCGCCCGGCACTTTTTGGAGGCCGGGCTTGTGGGTATTGAGAGCCTACGGCAGGATCGCTGCGGTAGGAGGCAGCAGCCGGCAGCTTCATGGTCGACCCGGGCAAGTCAAAATTGCTTGCGTAGATGAGCCGGTATTCATGTCCGGAATTGCGTTGTGCCCCGCGCCGTACTTATAATGTGAGCCCAATGGACTTCCGATCGAGCGGTCCCTATTCAGGACAAGGCACATTCCGCGAGGCCCGCATGATCGCATTGCTCGTTCTATTGATCCTCCTGCCGCTCCACGGTTTAGCCTGGACCGGGGAATGCATCGCCGTGACGGATGGCGATACCATAACCGTGCTTCACGACGGGAAACCGGAAAAGGTAAGGCTGCACGGTATCGACTGTCCGGAGGCGGACCAACCTTTCGGACATCCGGCGACGGAGTACACCAAGGCCAAGGCCTTTGGCCGCATCGTTAAAGTGGAGTCGGTCACACGGGACCGTTACGGCCGGACCGTGGGCGGGGTCTTGGTGGGCGACCGCAGCCTCAGTCACGAGCTTCTTCGGGCGGGCTTTGCCTGGTGGTTCTGGAAATACGCTCCACGGGAACGTGAACTGGCGGGGCTGGAAGCCGAGGCCCGCGCCGGCCGGCGCGGAGGCAAGTCGTCGGCCGGAGGGGGCACGCACAATGTGTCTGGGTATCACAAGAAGGACGGAACCTATGTCGCGCCTCATCGGCGCACGAACCCAAACGATTACAAGGGTGATAACTGGACCACGCGCGGTAACGTGAATCCGGATACCGGAGAAAAGGGCAGCAAATCCCCCTATTGAAGGGTCGCGAAAAGCCAACCGCCCGGTGGTCAAGGCAGGAGCGGCGATTAAGGACCAGCGCAGCCTCCAAGGCCCCTCCCATTTATCGGAAGCGGAGGTCTGCGGCCCCCCCTTGTTGCACGTTATGGCAAGCCACGCCCCATACCTGGAGGGGTAGAGAATACGTCCGAGATTATCGGCCCGACCATCCGAGGTATCGCTTTCCCCGGCCGCCACACGTATTCGTTTTCACCTCGTCCATAGACCAGCCACGAGCTTG
>JAZDOF010000753.1:0-4706 GCA_043799015.1 Pseudomonadota bacterium
GCCCACCTCGGCAGCAGCCCAGCTCGCGTGATTTCAGTGACTCCTCCGGCGAAGCCTTGCCTATTCCCCCCAAAAAAGACCAGGGCTTGCTCCCAAATCGAGCTCACCGCCCCCCTCGATCGCCGCCTCCCCCGCTATCCCCCGCCACCCTCGTAATACCTCCTCCAAATGACCCCTGCAACAAAAAAGACTTTGACGGAGCCGTGATCGCCACCCAACCCCCGAACGTCGTGGCCTTCAATTCCGCCGTAGATGGAGTCCGGACCTTCCGTGGGCTTAACCATCTCCCGCATCACGTCGGAATCGGTCCAGACGGTCCCATCCATGAACTGAATGGGCTCGATACGGCTGCGGTTCGAATATCCGAGGAAGTAGTCCTTCATGGTCACGGAGTCGTTGGTGTCCTTTATCCAAAGGAACAGGTCGTCGCCCTTGCGCCTCAAGCCGATATCCGCAATATTTGGTAATGCTTCATATTCTGACGGAAGCGGGATTGATTCATCGCGATAGCTTTTTGCCGCATTCTGCTGAAAACTGTACTCCGCAACCAGCGCCGCGGTGCCGTCGGTTCTCTCAAAGCTGCCTAGTCTGGTTTGGGTGTTCCCATGCGCGTCCGTCGTATTCGTTATCACGGAATCCAGGGAGATCGACTTGATGCCGAGTTCCTCGAACGTAAGAAGCTTTTCTCTCATGAAATGTAAGTCCGGCATATCAGGGACCAATATTGAGTCATCTCGTTCATACTTTATGACTCGCAGTTGTGAGAATACCGGATCACTTGCGTCGATTATCCCGTCTCTGTTGGCGTCAAATTCCGCCAAAGCCGCAAACCCGTTCGTGGCTTTTTCTCCACGCCGAAGAACAGTCTCACTACCGAACAATTCGGCGCCATTATTTATTTGCCCATCGCCGTTTCTATCCAGCGCCAGCAGCCCATCCTGCCCGCCGACCCAGCCTGTGTTCTCGGTGCAACCGTCGCTATTAAAATCAAAATACCTGCCGTTATTCACGGCGATCGTCTGAAAGCCGTTACCGTCCAAATCAAGTACCAAAGGATCCATTCTTGGCGGATTGCACCCCGGACCGGACCCCGGGGTGCCATTCCCAGACCTGTCCTTCCATACCAGATAATTCTTCCTCGCGTCGTCGGAGGCAGACGTGCATGGACCATGCACCGTGGGGCTGCTTGATCAGGTACTTCCGGATTGCTGCGGTGGTGGACAATCGGAGGTCAACCAATCTATGGTTACGTTGCTCCCTATGCCATAAATTGCGCCCAACATCTTGTCCAGTGTTAAAGAACTACCTTCAACGAAGGTCACACCGGCAGGGCAAAACCCGAATACAACCATTCCACCTATTGTGGCCCACTCATAATAGATAAAGGTCTTCCACCCCTTTGAGAGCGGCTCGTTAGAACTGCAGTTGTTGTATTCGAAATAGTTCAATTGGAGCGGAGAGATTGCCCGTATTGATCCGGTACATCGCGGCCTTCACGTTTTGCGATCTTTCGAGGCCAAATTCCTGAGATTCGCTTCGAGCGATTTCTCAGCGGCCTCCCAACTTCCAGGAGGCACGACGATGCGCTTTGATGGATACCATAACGACCGCAATTCATCCGCGAAATAGACCTCGACAACGATCTTGTCATCCTCTTTCTTCGCGGAAAACGATTCGTACGCGTTCCATTCGTGTAATGCCCCGTCATACCATAGCCCGTTTGCGCATATCTCAGGCCGTTGACACAACACGCGAACAAGAAAACCAACAATCGTGATGAGAGCCAGAGCGAACGGAATCATGGGCGTGCGCGCTATCCACTCTTGGGCGAACTCCGGGGCAAGAAGAGCGCCAAGTGGAAATGGGAGCAACACAAGGATAAGGAACCACAAACCTTGGGTGTTGCTCCTTACACGAACACAAGGAGGCAGCGCACAACGCCTGCGCAACGGATATGTGAAAAGGTCAGACAAGAAACAGCTAAATAGAAAGAGGCAGATGAATACAAAAGCGATTTCGGTGAAGGCTAAGAAAGGGATAGCAATCAGCCAATAGAATCGCAGCCACTCATTAACACGTGTACGAGCCGTAACCGCCCGAGTATTAATGACGCACAATATGCACACAAATGTCACAGTGAGTAAAACATGCCCAGAAGTCTGCCACATTTGAGCCTCCTTGCCACATTCCACGCGGTAGACGCCGGCAGGCCGGCGCTTGAAAGGCCCGGATTGAATCGGCGGCCATCCTGCTCGATCTACAGCCGGTTCGATCGTCAAATAGAGCCTGCGCACGTGGTGCATCATAAGACCGCTTGTCCGGAGTCATGAGGCCGGCGGGCCACACTTTGCGGCGCACACTCACAAACCCGAAAATGCGCTGTGTTAGGCGCTGGAAGCTTCTCGTAACGCTTGTTGATGCAACAGAACAGAATCCAAAAGGGGACACAGGCAAGATGGGTAGCCCCCAGTGAACCTGTCATATCCATGCAGTTCATACTCCTTCCTCTTCCCGCGGCGAGTTGAGCAGATTCGCTTCAAGCAATTGCTTAGCGGCCTCCCAACTCCCGCGGGGCACTAAGATGCGTTTTGGAAATACCGTGCGCAACTCATGCGAGGAATAGATATCTACTACGATCTTGTCGCCTTTCACTGTCCAGGAGAAGGAATCGTAATCGTTCCACTCGTACAATGTTCCGCCGTACCACAACCCATTTGTGCATATTTCGGGCTGCAGATACCACACTCCGAGGATGCCGGCGACGGCAACGAGCAACAAGCTCGCTGGAGTCACGGCGATATCCGTCAATTCCGCCTGGTACAGAAGAGCGGACAGTATTAATTGAAGCAATCCAATGATAAGGAGCCAGAGGCCTTGGGTGAAACGCGCAATTTTGACGCAAGGGGGAATGATTCTGCGCCTGCACCACAGGCGAACCAGAAAATCAGCTAGAGAAAACGCAAATAACCACTGACAGGTGAAGAGTACAAACTCGTGTCCGCCGAATGTCAGGACGAGTACTGCGATTAGCACAATAAACAACAACAGATTCATGCGACGTTTCCTGCCGGTGGCGGTGGCGCAGAAAACGGACACAAATGCCGTAATGATCAGAATATATCCAACACTTTGCCACATTTGAGCCTCCTTGCCACATTCCAGGCGGTAGACGCCGAAAGCCCGGCTCTTGAAAGGCCGGGATTGAATCGGCGACCATCCTGCTCGATCCTCAGCCGGTTCGATTGTCAAATGGAGCCTACGCCCGTGGTGCACCCAAAGACCGCTTGTCCGGAGTCATAAGGCAGTCGTGCCCGCTTGCGCCTCTTGGTGCCCAAGAGGAGTGGACTCGTGGCTTCCGTGTCTCCGCAATGTAGTCAACGTTGAACCTCATATATCCTGCCCCGGCAAAACCGTCGTCACATTGCTGGAAAAGGCCCCTTTTTACTGTTTCCGGGCGTACCCAATCCCAGCAGGTTCCGACAACTGGAATTGAACCTTCAAGGTCCACCATCAGCGGGTCGAGCGATTCAATCAGCACAGGATCCACAGCCGCCATAAGTACTATCATGATTAAGGAATCAGCCCCAACCCTAAACGTCCACTTTTTTCGCGGTACTATCCGCTGTTGGGGCGGATGGATCGTGCTACACATGCCGTGGCTGCGTCGGAACCCCGCGGCCGGTAGCACCAAACCACGCGTCAAAGCAATTTCCAGCTCGTTGCCGGCATCGACAAACACCACTCGATCGAGGCCAAACGCGTTTGAGGCGTTGTAGGGTAGCGCATCGCCACGCGGGTTCTGTGCCTTTGTCATCACTGCTATTGCTTTGAGCCTGCGTGTTCTTGGCCAACGCAGTATGTCCATGCTTGGCTGCATTTTGAACCGGGTCATCCATTGGTGCCTCGGCCCACCTGCACTCCCAATCTCCGACAGACGCCGCAAGAGCCAAACCAGCCGCAACAACGCCTGCGTTCCAGCCTGTATCTGTCTAGCTTTCATGGTGCATCTCCGGTTCCGTAATGGTCCCTGGCATTCCCAAACAAGGCCTATACCTTGTCGTATGGCTGAAGTGAACATGATTACCCGCGCACACCCAGCCGGCCTTTCCATTTTCTTGGTCCGCCCGTAGGTCCCGCTGCACCGGGCATCAGGTCCAGCGCAGAAAACAGGCCCCAACACGGTTCACCATAGTGTGTCCTCATCGGTATGAGCCCTCTTGTCTATGAGACGTGCTTTTGCGTTCATCGTGACCCGCTGCGATTCGCCGTACGCGCCTGGGTACCGTGATCCCCAGGCCGCCCCGTAGGTTCGCGCCGGGGTTGGTGTTGATCGGCCAACCAAGTGAATCGCTCGTTGGGCATAGCCCATAGCCCCTCAATGTACCAGTGCCACGCGGGCATTGCACGCCGTTCCGTCGTCGACCAGATTCCTGACGGCTGCCACCTATCCATCGCTCCGCTGCGCTCTGTTTTCACAGGAGAACTCTAATCCCTATCGGACAGTCTCTCCGGGCATAACCTGGCCACCGCGCCGCTTCCGTCCCACGTCTCATTTCGTTGACTCCCGTCCGATCTCCGGCCCGTCGTCCATCGAAGGGCGCTCCGACCCCCGGCTCCGCCTGACGAACTGCTCAACGGCCATATTGACGAGCGCACCCAGGTCGGTACCCATGGCGTGCAAATCGGCCAAGTTCCCCTCGCTCAGC
>JAZDOF010000757.1:0-5015 GCA_043799015.1 Pseudomonadota bacterium
CGGCCAAGCCGATGGCGGCCACCTGGGCTCTCGGCTCATTCAGCTCCTCTCTTATGAGATCTTGAGTTTCAAGTGCGCCCTTGCCCTGCAGATGAGATGCATCACGGATTTCCACTTTGTCGTTGTTTATCCATATGTAGACCCACTTGGGGGATTTGTTGCGAAAGACCACTTTGTCATAACCGGCATACTTCAATTCCGCGGACCAGAACCCCCCCATCACGGGGTAAGCCAGCAGCCCCGACTGAGGAGAAACGAAGGTCACAAGGGTACGGTTGGCGCTAAAAGCCGGAGTGCCGTTAAGAAGGCCGGTGCTGAATATCAGTAGATTCTCGTCGTCAAATGCTTGAACCTCGGGGGGGACCCTATCCCAGTGCATCTTAACGCTGGTACCCAACCCCCCAAGATGAAGTTCCGTCAACTTCGGGTCGGATTCCACCCGCTCGATGTTTCCCGTAGCTAGGTCGATTTCTAAGTTATATCCTGTCTCTGCATATCTCATCGTGTTTACCCCTTGCAGCCGCCTTGCGATGTGCTCGTCCGCGCTTCTGCAACCAAAGAAGTGTTGTTGGTGGTTGTCTTCGCTCGTGCATCGAGCCGACTCGAAAGACAACGCCGGCTTCTCCGCTCTCTGATCTTTCTGCCTTGAGGGGTGGACACCGTGGGGTCGAGCGTCTCTCAACGATTTTGAAAGGTTGCCGTGGGGGCTGAGGCTGGTTGCGTCACGCCGGACATAACCGTTCACGAAGGAGTACGCTGCCGCTCACAGATTGCCCGTTCGATCCGAGGACCGTCGCGCTCCGTGGCGTATCAGAGGATCACTTATGTCTGTCCTGACATATCGGTTAGAAATTGTCAAGTGTTTATAAACCATTCACT
Organism: Pseudomonadota bacterium; assembly: GCA_043799015.1. Lineage (GTDB taxonomy): Bacteria > Desulfobacterota > Desulfomonilia > Desulfomonilales > Desulfomonilaceae > JAZDOF01. The sequence continues at coordinate 880 of JAZDOF010000757.1, forward strand.
TGCGTGCCTTTGGCGAGAGGCCCACAATAGACCTGAGTCACGCTCGGCTAAGCAATCTTCCAGTGGACCGATTGCGGGTCTAACGGATATCTTATTCCTTCGCGCCCCACGGTGATGTATAATGAAAGCTCTGGGACCTATACCTACCTTCAACGGAGGAACGAGCCGGCCGTCCTAGTTTCGGCAAGAATAATTTGGGGGGCGAATCGAACACCGAAGGCTACGCGGTGAGTGGTCGCCTAGCATAGCTGGAGAGGATGGAAGTAACCCATGAGGATTAACGCGCAGGAATCAACCGCATTGAGAGAAGTGGTGAAGTGCGAAAACGGCCATACGGTCGAGGTCTGGTTCATACGTAGCCCGGAAGGCATAATTGTTGAGAGCCAACATCAGCCCCATCGATTCCTCCCTAAGAACCGGGAGGACGAGAGCTACACGTCAGGGTCCTGCTGTTTCCGGGCGTCCTGTGATAGGGCCTGGGAGCTGAGACTGCACGTGTGAGTTCCGGACAGTCGTTCGCGTCGACGCATTATTCTCAGGAATCCGAGGGGAGGGGTGCGCCTGTGAACCAAAGCACGGGCACGTCATGCGGAACCGTTGTCATGCCGGGCCGGATGGAAAGGCTCCGCCTTGTCCGACCAAAGGGACGGGAGTAAATGCTGCGGCCTTCCCCCAAGACCCCTTCCTCAGCCGTTGACGTAATTCCTGACCGGTTGTGGGAATCCAAAGCGTGACCTTCGGCGTTGATGCCGCCGTAACCATTCACTCTTGTGGGGCAGGCTTTCCAGCCTGCCGAGGCTTTTTCCAACAAAATCCGCAGGCTAGAAAGCCTGGGCCACGTTGAGATCGGATTTTCCCGCTCGTAACTGAATGGTTACTATGCCGCCCGCATAATGACTTGACACCGGTCTCGGCCCTACATATCTTGCTTTGGCTTGTATTCACCTTTGAATGGAGACCCGAGGATGCCGTGGCCGGAAATTCTGCCGGTAACCGCCAAACCGGACTTGAACCGGTTCATTGAGCTTCCCTGGAGCATTTACAAGAACAACCCCACCTGGGTTCCGCCCCTCAAGTCCGAAGTACGAGCGTTGCTCGACACTGCTCGTCACCCCTTCTGGAAGTTCTCCGAGTCGGTTATGTTCCTCGCCCGTCGAGGAGAGCAAGTGGTCGGACGCATCGCGGGCATTATCGACGGCAATTACAACCGGTACCACAAAGAACGGTCCGGCGCCTGGGGGTTCTTTGAGTCGGTCGATGATCCGGAGGTCGCGGCGGCCTTGACGGGGAGCGTGGAGGAGTGGTTGAAGGGCAAAGGAATGGACTTCGTGAGAGGCCCGTTCTGCCCATCGACGAATTATGAGATAGGAATGCTGATTGAGGGTTACGAATTCCCGCCTGTGATAATGATGCCGTACAACCCTCCATACTACCCTAATCTTATTGAACAATGCGGGTATCAAAAAGAAAAGGACCTGTTCTCACTTCACATCGAGCGGGACGACCGGCCCACGCCCCGTACGGAACGCTTGGTGAAACGGCTGATGCGGAAGAGCGAAATCAGCTTCCGTACCATCGACATGAAGAATTTGGATGCCGAGATACGGCTTGTTAAGGAGATTTACGACGACAGTTGGGCGGATAATTGGGGGTTCGTCCCGATGACGGACGAGGAGATCGTGCATGTAGGAAAGGGCCTCAAGAAAATAGGCGATCCGGATCTGGTGTTTTTCGTATACTACGCCGGTGAACCGGCCGGGGTGGCAATGGTTCTGCCGGACATCAATCCGCTTCTCAAGCGCCTCAACGGCCGTATCGGCATCACCGGCATCTTCAAGTTCCTCCTGTACAAGAAAGAGATTACCGGCATAAGGGCGACCCTGGTGGGATTCAAGAAGAGATTTCAAAAACTGGGCTTGCCCCTCGTGGTTTTCGACTACATGAACCGAGTGGCCCGTGAAAAGGGGTATCATTACCTCGAATTGGGCTGGACCCTTGAGGACAACGAAGGAATAAATCAATACGTACGGGAATGCGGCGGCCGAATCAACACACGCTATCGCGTTTTCGGTAAGGCGTTGCGGTAAAGTGATCGCGGTTCAAGACCGGACCGGAGTCTGCACCACCGGCCGGTACATCTGCGGTTGCCGACCCCGACGGAGGTATGTATGGGAGCTTTGGACGGATTCAAGATAGTGGACCTCAGCCGGCTCCTGCCGGGTCCCTTTTGCACGACGTTGTTGGCCGATCACGGCGCCGAAGTCATCGCGGTCGAGGCGCCCCACTTCCGAGACAACCCGGTTCTTGGCTTTATTCCGATGGTTAGAAGGAATAAGCGCCACATGGCTTTGGACTTAAGGGGAGCTGAAGGCCGGGACGTCTTTTTCCGGTTGGTGGAAAACGCCGATGTGGTCCTGGAGGGCTTCCGGCCGGGTGTTACCAAACGGCTGGGCGTGGATTACGAAACGGTGCGTGCCCGCAACCACCGAATCGTGTATTGCTCGATCACCGGTTACGGTCAAACGGGGCCTTTGGCCCATCGCGCCGGACATGACCTCAACTACATGGCCGCGGCGGGTATGCTGGACCTTGCTAGGGACAAGTCGAACATGCCGGTGACTCCGGGCTTTCAGATGGCCGACCTCGCGGGGAGCCTCTACGCTGCACTGGGGGTTCTCTTGGCCCTGTTGTCGAGGGAGCAGACGGGCGTGGGCCAATATATTGACGTGTCTATGACCGACAGCCTGGTATCCCTGTTGCCTTTACCGCTGTCATTTGAGTTCTCGGGAATGGGGCTTCCGGGTAAGGCAAGCAACGACAAGGGCGTGTGGTTTCCGTGTTACCGCGTGTATGAAACCGGGGATGCTCGCCATATCTCGGTTGGGCCGCTCGAACCTCACCTGTGGGCATCCCTGTGCAACAAGCTTGGCTGCCCCGAATACGTATCGACGCAGTACGACGACAATCGCAGGGAAGAAATGGACGGCCGTCTCGAACAGATATTCAGAAGCAAGACATTGGCCGAATGGATCACATTTCTGGACCACCCCGACGATTGCATCGCGCCGGTAACGCAGGTCAAAGAACTCGCTAATGATCCCCATTTCAAGGAACGCGGATCCATCGTCAATTTCGACGACGGAGTACCGCAGCCGGGCATTACACCAAAAATGTCGGTGACTCAGGGCGAATTTACCCGTCCTCCTTACCGATTTGGGGCTCACACAAAAGAAGTAATGACGGAATTGGGATATGGGGCCGATGAGATAGCGGACCTGGAGGCCCGAGGGATCGTTTGGTGCCGACCGTGACGGCTTGTTTAGTCAGGGTGGTTCAGCCCGAGGTCGAAAACCATATGTGCTGAATTCGGAAACCCCATGTTGCATCGCTGTTCCGCAATATGGAGGAAGCGATTGGTACCGGCGACAGGTTATGTGGGGGCGACCGACGGTCGCCCTTTTACAAACCCCACACGTTTGGCAGCCTCTTGCCGGCAGCCACGGTCGTTTCGTGACGGAGGCTTAATTTAGCGGTATTGCGGGTCTCACCCGCCCGCATTTACCTCAATCCCCGCCGGTTTTCTCGTGTCGTTCGAGATAATGCTCCCACCGTTTATCGGTCATTTCCTGAAGCTGTTCCAGATGTTCCGCACTGATTTTCTTGAACCTGGCCTGGCCCTTCACGTAATCCGCCACGGTGCTCTTGCGCCCTTTGCGGGCTATTTCCATGGACCTGGACGTCAGTCGGAATCGTCCTTCCTTAATCTCAAAGAGGACATGGATTCCGCAATCCACCGCGAGCCGCCCCATACCCACCAAGTCCTTGTTGGGGAAGCCCCATCCCGGTGGGCAAGGTGCATGTACCTCGATGTATCGAGATCCGCGGATGTCCTTGGCCGTACGAACCTTGTCGAACAGATCCAACGGGTATGAGGGAGACGCTGTCGCGATGTACGGGATACCGTGGGCCTCGACTATCCCGATCATGTTCTTTTTCTGCTGTAATTTCGCCAGAATCGGAGTGGTGGTGGTAACCGCGCCCACCGGGCTGGCGCTGGACCGCTGAGTACCGGTATTCATGTAGCCTTCGTTGTCGTAACAAATGTATATGAAATCGGTGCCTCTTTCCAGGGCCCC
>JAZDOF010000188.1:0-5106 GCA_043799015.1 Pseudomonadota bacterium
CTGGCCCATCTCCGGGAGTTCAACCGACGCAATGACGGCCTCGGCCGCGGACGGTCCACTCCGGCTGAAGTCCGGCATCCTACTCCGGCCCCTTCTGCAATCGCTCGGACTCACACGGTGGCTCGCAGCAGCGTCCACGGCGTCCCCGCAGGTTCCAAGCTTCAAGAGACACCCTTCCGCCCCGGCAACAAACCCGAGAATGAAAACTCAGGCATGGGTCCCGTACATTCGGCGCGATTACGCTCCAACCCCGGCAAACACGTAAGCCCGTCCGGACGAACGCAAACAACTTCGATCGTTGATCCCGGCACTGAACAACGCCCAGCGACCCGGATCGAACGAGCAAAACCCCAGGGTCGGGATCCGTCCCCCCCATACTCCGGGAATACTTCCGCGGCGGACCCGGTCGGGAGTACCGCGGCCGCCGATGCCTTACGAGCCGCATTAAGAGCCCCGCTTGAACAACTGAAACTTGAACGGAACGCCCCACCTCCACCGCCGGCACGGACGGGGAACCCGTTTTGCGCCCCCGTGGAATCTGAACCGGAGGATTCGGCCGGTAAGGGAAAGCCCGCTCGATCGCAGGATGCGCCGGCCCAAGATGCCCCTGCACCGGAGATCCGACGGCCTCATAACGACGAGGAGCCCAAGACCGCGTCTCCCTCGGAAAAGGGCGAAGACAATAAACGGCATGAGGAGCCTAAAGCCCGGGTCCCAGTTCTGGCGGTCCCGAGACCGGACCGGGATAAGGGACCGATGACGGCATCATTGCCGCCCAATACGGCCTGTGACGCAGGGGCGGAAAAGGGGGTGCGGCCCAAGGGTGGTTCCCGTAAGTATGTGGTGGTAATCGATCCCGGTCACGGCGGAAGAGACCCCGGCGCGGTTTCCGGCGACGGTCTGGTGAAGGAAAAAGACGTGGTCCTGGAAATCGCCTCTCGGGTCAAGAAAGAAATGGAGTCCGATAAGGACCCGGTGAAGATCGTCCTAACCCGTAAGGAAGATGAATCTCTCTCGCTTAAGGATCGCACCGAGATCGCCAATTCCGCGGATGCGGACGTCTTCATCTCGATCCACTGCAATTCCACGACGGACAACATCTCAAAAGGCACGGAAATCTATTTTCTTAGTCCGGCTTGTTCGCAAAGGGCCATGAGGGTGGCCGCGCGTGAAAACGGCATTCCTCTATCCAGCATGTCCGATGTGGAAGCCACGCTCTTGGATCTCATGGTTACGTCCAAGAAGAGCGAATCGGAAAAGCTTGCACAGACGGTCCACGACAACTTCGTGCGAACCCTCGGCAACGGATCGGGGCGCCGGGAACACCGAGGGATACGCAGCGCGCCGTTCTATGTCCTTATCGGCGCCAACATGCCTTCGATTCTCATTGAAGCCGCGTTCCTGAGTAATCCCAACGAAACCCGAAAACTCACCAGTGCCGATTACCTGCAAAAATTGGCTTCCGCTGTAGCGCAGGGCACGCGGGAGTACCTGCGGGGTCTGTCGGCCGCGCGGTGAATCATGGCGGAACCTTTTCAAAGGGATTTGGTTCCTGTTCTCCGGGCGGCAGGTGAAGCGAGTGAATGGTCAGGACGAGTATTCCGTACGCCTTCGGGGAGTCCACCCAATGAGGATTCTTTGAAAAAGCCCTGGCGAAAATCTTTGGACAGCGGATTGAGGCAATGCTCACGAAACTCCTCCCAAGCGCTATTTTCGACTTCTCCCTGTTCTTTGCCGCCGGGCCACGTCTTGGGCGAGCCTCCCGAAAGCCTTGCCGATTCCGACAGAAATTCCATGACATCGGCCGGACCGTGCCAACAGGTCTGCCTATAAAGCATCGCGAATTGTTTGAAGGTCGCTGCCGGTTTGTCGTTACCGGGGGGTTCCGGCAAGTGCGACAGGAGTTTCTCGACTCTTTCCGTCATTTCGTCCAAGGCGGCCTCGTCCGTGGAAAGATTCGGAGCCGGCGCCGCTTCCGGCGGCCGCTCCGGAACATCGGAATGTCTCAGAAAGAGCTTGTACGCTTCTCGAAGTTGCGCCGGGTCAATTCCCAGCTCTCGAAGGGTTTTCAACTGGGGTCGGCGCACTGTATGCAATTCGTCCGTAAACCGCGCCCACGCGCGATCCTTGAGTTCCTCGTCCGCGGCTTCGTCCAGGTGCGGGAATCCTATTTCCACACCCGCTTCCACCGGTCTTTCCGCAAGCATGCGGGCGCAGAACGAATGAATGGTGCCGATGAAACACTCATCCAACCTATTCAAGGCATTCCGCAGAAGTCGGCTGCCGCTCCGGGCGAAATTTCGCTCCAATTCAGTCTGAAACCCGGCACGCATTTCGGCCGCTGCTTTTCCGGTAAAGGTGAGCGCGGCAATCCTGTCGACCGACACAATCCCTGCTTCCAGAAGACGTATCATCCTCGTCACGAGCGCCCATGTCTTTCCCGTGCCGGCCGCAGCCTCGACCAGAAGATTCGAGTTCAGCGTGGTTTCGATGATTTTTCGACTCGCCTCGTCCGGAAGTTTCATGAGGGGCTTCCCATAAGAGCTTATACGTTTCGCTTGAACGCGAGTAAGCGAGACGGGCAGGGACGCCCGCCTCCAGTACTCCCGGCGACCGGCTTCGCTGCCGGTCCGTCGCTACCACCTCTTCTCGAACGAACGGGTATTATCGGAATCGTCATTGAAAATGATACAACTCTCACATGGACATCAAACAAGGTTCATGCCTTAAGGTCTTGATTTCATTATTTGATTCTTGATCGACTCACCCTGAAGCTCATTCTCAATGCGCTTCAGGGTATCGCGGCAATTGCCGGCCGCTATCAGTTCTTGTTCTCGTAGAACTCGACTCGGAACGAACTCGCATTGATCTTGGCGAGCTTGACCATCTTGAATTCGCCCAAGAAATTGTGGACCGTATTGCCCCGCTGCACCCATTCGTCAAAACCGCCTTCAAGCCCGACCACATTTCTGTAACCAGCGCTCCTTAAGGCTTTGGTTACCAATCCCGTTCGATTCCCCGCCTTGCAATACACCACGATTTCGGCGTCCGGATCGGGTAGGGTGCGGACCAGCACAAATTCGGCGACGCCGCGTTCAAGCCAGGCAGAGCCCTTTATATGAGCGGCATCATATTCCTGCTTTGTTCGGACATCCAGCAGGACGAGCTTGTCGTTCTTCTTGATTCTCTCTTTCATTCCTTCGATGCTTATGAAACTCGCACCTTCATGTGCTTCTTTGACAAGCTGTTCGATTTTCTTCAGTCCGTTCCCTTCATCCGCCCGCACGAACGGCAACGAAATGCCGTAGAAGCACAAGAGCATCATGACCACGCTGATTCCGGCGAAACTCCTCATAAGAACCTCCCTTGGTTCAATTCGATATTGGTTTTTGCATCCAACAAGAGAATGACCGGGTTCCGAAACCGGAGATCAGTATGTAATCGATCGGTATGGTTGAGTCAAACGAATAAAATGGATCGTTGCAATCGAAACAATCGAACGCAAAGCACTTCTCGGGGGCGGCCGCGGCGGCAACCTTCTTCAAGGTTTCACTTCCGTAGTATCGTCTCCGATCACGTTTCTCGCAATCTCCATGAATGCCCGCAAGGAGGGCGAAAGCCACTTCTCCTTATGCCGTATCATCAGGACGGCCGTCTCCATATGCGGGTCCTCCCACTGCAATACCGACAGCTCTCCTCGATCAATTTCACCCCGAACCATAATCTCGGGAATCAAGGAAACTCCGCCGCTTCGTGCAAGACATGCCTTCATCATTTCAATATTGTTGAATTCCAGCATCGTCTGCGGGGTTACGTCGGCCTCCGTCAACATTTGTTCGAATACCATTCGGTAGCCGCAATCCGCTTTGGCAAAAAAGATCGCCTCACCTGCAAGATCTCTAATCAAAACCTTCGATTTTTCGGTAAGGGGATGCCCCGCGTCGGCTACCATGAGAAGGCGTTCGAATTTCAGGGGCTCAGCCACAAGGCAGGCCGAATTGATGGATTCGGCAAGTAGGAACGCCAGATCGGTAACGCCGGTCTGCAGCTCATGCTCGAGGCTGTGAAAGGCGCAGGTGTGGAAATTGAAACCGACCCTTGGAAATCGACGCCGATGCTCGGCCAATATTTCGGGGAAATAGGCGTTGCCGATGCTCTGAGGCACTCTAATAGTTAATGACCCCTGAGATTGCATTCCACCTTTCACGCCCGCCAATGTTTCCGCTTCCATATCAAACATTTTTCGGGAATATTCAAACAAACGTTCGCCCGCCTCAGTGAGGACCACGCGTTTTCCCAGTCTGTCGAACACCTTCACTCCGAGTTCTTCCTCAAGGGCCCCTATTTGAGCCGATATGGTCGATTGCGCGTAGTTGAGCACTCCCGCGGCTCTGTTGAAACTCAAGAGTGTCGCGACGGTCTGAAAGGTCCTCAATTGACGAAATTCCATTATCGGCCTCGCCGTTCGAAAAGAACGATCATATCTCTGGAAACCGTTATTTGATTCTGTCCGGACGATTGATTGCACAATAATTGAGCGGCCGACCGCGCGTCAAGGCTCCGCACCCTCTGGAAGGCTGTTGCGTCGCAAAAAGCTTTCCCGAAAACGTGACACGATCCAGTTTGTTTGCATCAGTACCACAGGTGTCGGAATCCCGAGAGATTAGTCTGTCAGACTTACCAGGAGCCCGGGGCTCTTCAAGACGCGGCCCGAAATACTTGAATCGTACTACGCCACAGCGAAAATCGGTTTTGCGCCAGGCTCCTGGGAAAGGCCACACCTGTCTACGTCCATTCAGCCCGGCCAAACCCTTGCCGGCACCAATTGTCTACGAACGCAGTTTTCGCATGGGGTAGCTGTTCAGGGGGGACAGGAATTGTTGCTCCAACACGAGCATGACATATTACGCGTTGACGCTAAAATTAGCCGCACCATTCCGCGTTCATCACTTTTTTTGTTGATATAGCTGGTGACTGTGACATCACTTCCCTATGACAAGGGAAGAGGCAATCGCTCTGTACGATTCAGGGAAAGAGAATACCGTCGCTGTTCTCCTACAGTTGAGCGCTGCTGTGAAAGACTTGCAGAAGCGCGTTGAGAAACTT
>JAZDOF010000776.1:0-2531 GCA_043799015.1 Pseudomonadota bacterium
GGTGCCGGCCCAGATCCCCGCCCCAAGATCAAAACTTCCCGTCTCGGTGATATCCTTTGGAAACAAGTCGTCAAGATTAAGCGTTTCGGTGGCTCCACCACCCAGGGGCATATGATCGGGGAGTGCGTCTTCGCTATGTAAATAATTGAAGGAACCGGGCTTTTTTGGATCCATATCCGCACCGTCTGAATTGACGTATGGTCGGCGTTCACCGCCGGAATAAGAAATCGGCCGAAAAGACACAAAGTAATATGAAGGGCCGGTTCCGGCGAGCGATCGCCGCAGAGGTTCACGTTCGGCTTCACGTTCACTGTACCGCTCCGGGGCCGGGCCGGCAAGGTCTTCATACTTCAAGGTGCGAGCCGCTCCGGGGATTCTGCGACCCTCGGGGCGGGTGAGCGCATCAAAGCGTGGGATTGCCGCGTTCGGGGATACCATGGGGCGTCGTTCGCTGCCTTTTCCGGCTGCAGGGCGACCGCAGGTCGCCCGTACATATACGCCGACTCCCGGCATTTAGCCACGGGTTCGAGCCCCCCTAAGCCGACGGCATTAAGGCTAACCCCCGCCCATAAGGCACATCGTGTTACGCACATCATCTGCGGTAGGTAGTGACACGGTCTCTGAAATCCAATGCCGGTCCCGGCCCGGCGTACGACGGCTAGTCGGAGAGAAACCCAAACCCGTCCCGAAACAGCAGGAACGCGAAAACCAGGAGCAAGACGCCAAGAAAACGCATTACATACCCATATGCCTTTCCCGTGAGCAATTGCCTGGACGTGGCCGCGGCCAAAGCCAAAGACATCTTGCCCCCCACCAAACACGTATAGAATGCCGCTATGAATCCGGCAGCGATCCAAGGCCCCTGGGTCCATGCCGCGACCACGCTTGGAGCGCCGATGGTCAGCCAGAAAACATAGGGTCCGGGATTGCAAAAATTGGCCACAGTTCCCTTAACCAGCGATTGCGGCGCCGATTGGCCGACATCCATGTCCACTTTGTTCGTCTTGAAGCTGACATACGCTAAATAGGCTAAGAAACCGCCCCCGGCAATAGAAATCAATCCCAGTACGACCTGAGAGTCGTTCACCCGCGTCAATGCGAAAAGGGATACGGCGATGATGGGCAAGTCGGTGACGAAGGGGCTAAGTGCCGTCTTCAGGCCTTCCCTTGCCCCGTATTGAAGTGCCTGCGAGATCACGAGGGTCGTCAGGGGCCCCGGAGAGAAGCCGGCGGACAAGCCCAACACTATGCCTGCGGTCATGGAGATATCCATCGCGATCTTGAACCAACCGTTTAGATGTGTGGCGGTGTCGAACCCAGGACTCGTGCCGTCATGAGTCCTTCATCCCTAAACATTACAGGAGGCGGAGGGTTTGAGCAATACCGTACGTCGGACCGGTCGGCGGTTCCGGCACGCGTCGCTATTTCTTCGTCGAAGGCTCGTTTGCCGGCTTGGAAGGTTCCTCTCCCGCTCTCGGGCCGCTCGTGGGTCTTAGCAGCGCATCAAGTGAATCCACCACATTGAGCGTTTCCTCCCAGACCTGGTTGAGATCATCGGTCTTTATCGGTAGATCTTCACCAAGGCTTCTTATGGCGCGGACCGAAGCCGCCAAGAGTCGTGCCGTGTTCTTCTCTCGCGGACCTACGGCCTTCTGGGCGAAGGCTTCCGCCTGTTTTACCGCGGAAGCCCAAGCTTGTCGGGCCTTATTCCTTCGCTGGTCCGCAAGGGGGCCACACGGGGAAACGCCGTTGAACAGTATGGCTTTGCAGGTTTCGATGCGCACTTCGTCGAAGGCGGCCTGGTTGGAAACGGCTATAGGTCCTTCCGTGCCTTCCATCGGCGCCAATGAGGCGTCCGCATTCGCATCCATCCATGCCGTCAACGCCTTTGATTTGACCTGGAACGCAGCCTCGGCTATCTTGCACTCGTCCGCCGCCTTAGCGGTCTTTTCTATGCAAGTCTTCAACTTCTGCGCTCCAACGAGCAGTTTTGCGAACAACTCCTTCTGCACATCGTTATCGACGGACTTACCCAAGGCTTTGATGAAAAGATCGACGGCGGCCGCAGCGTCGCGTGTCTCTCTTACCAATACGGGATCGCCGGTTTGCAGGTACTGCCCCAGCAGGTAGGGGATGGTGTGAATGGTTACTCTGAACATGCTCGTGACCTGTTCGGCCGAACACGAAGCTATGTCCGGAGCGGCCGGTATCCCGTCCGGAGGGGCTGCGGACGCCTTCGCTGAGACGCAGCCGGATGTGGCGACAAACAAAAGGACCAGTCCGGCCAATAGCTTTGGTATCATGGGTGAACCCCCTGTCCGACCTTAATTGCGGCGAAACAAGAAAACGGATCGATGATTTCACGAAAAGCGCCTACGGACCTTTACGGGCCCGCACCAAGGTAACGTAGCTGGGTTTATCTCCGCCCGTTCCCTGTACGCCGACGGCGGGCGGGGACAAACCCAGCCCCTAAAGATGTTTGTTTCGATTCACTCAACCGTTCAGGGTTCCCGCGATTCTCAACGCGTGAC
>JAZDOF010000602.1:0-8460 GCA_043799015.1 Pseudomonadota bacterium
TGCCTGACAAGGAGCAATTTCGGAGGGTCGTCGACGGCACTGATCCTGAAGTACGCGCTCTCTTCGTTGCAGGCCTTGGCATGGCTGAGACCTCTGGACCAGTTAGTGCCCCATTCGAGATATCGCGTTACGGCCTCAAAAGGCTGGAGCTCCCAGTCCATTATTGCGGATATGGCCCTGTCGTCCAGAAGCTCTTTTATGCTTTTCATGACGGCTCTCCTGTAGTACATTGTCGGTGCCGGATTCGGTCCCGGTTACTTAACTCAGATGCGCCGGGCCGCAAATGGTTTCAGAGTGACGCAACAACGGAACGTGTTACCGGACGGTTTAACGTTCCGGCTATGGGCTCCGGCCTAAAGAAGAGGCCCGCCGCTTTCTCGATCGCCGGCCGTGAACCCTTTGAGAGACCGATTATACCTGGAGAGTGGATTGATGACTCGAATGGCCGCTGCCGCCGTTTTCTCGGTGACATTGTTGTTTGTCTCTTTTGCCGGGTGCGGCGATTCGACCGCTCAGGAATTCCCCTATCTAGCCCCAAGTGCCCCTGAATTCGATGAAAACGGCCGACATGTGAACGCCAAAGCCGAAGCGGCACCTTCCCAGAGAGCCCAGGCCGGCGGTCCTCCTCCCCCGGCCGCACAAGCCCCGACGGCGCGTGCCGGCACCTCCAATCCCGCGATCGTGCCGGTAACTTCCGACGGCCGTCCCAAACCCCCGGACGCCCCCGGATTCGAGGCGGGCATGCCCAAGAGCGACCTCCCTTCTTCCACTCGCAGGGCCTCGACGTACGCCGCCCGAACTCAATCGCCCAACTATAGTCGGACTCCACGGCCGACAGCCACTCCCGCGGCCGTCGCCCCTTCCCCGGGTTCCGCGGCCAATTCCGGTCCGGCCGCAGCTCAACAGCCCCAAGCCAAACCCGACTGCTCGACTTTCCCGGTACGCTTAGCCGGGGTTAAATCCGAGGCCGAGATGCAGGCGGTATCTCGTGAATTCCTCACCTGCCTGCTCCAAACCGGTTGGAACATGGAACAGGCGCGGGAATACGTGATTCGAACCATCGAGAGCACTTTCGGGGTAGCTCAGCAGAAGTAAGAAAAGCACGGGGCTACGTATGAAGGGTGGAAGTCAACCCTGCGCGGACGCTCGTCAACGGGTGGTATTGCCCGAGGATGAAGCCCGATGCGCTTGAATTAAGGGTCAGCATGACCGGTGGATCGGTCATTTCCCGCGCCTTTTCTTCCTGCACCCCGTTTTCGGAAATGTTATGCGGATCAAAGTTCCTTCGTTGATCCGGATCGTCATTTTACCGTCCAACTGGGCGACAAACGCGGCAAGCAGGTCGAAACCCAAGGACTGGGGATTGTTGAGATCCGGGTGTTCGGGAAGCCCTATGCCGTTGTCGGCGACGATCAGTTCCATCGTATCGTCATCCACGCCCCGGAAAGATACGGTAATTTCGCCCTGGTCACGTCCTTTGAAGGCATGTTTGAAGCAATTTGAGAGAAGTTCCGTGATGATGAAGCCGATGGGAATTGCAGTGTCGAGAGGTAGACGCCCCGGATCTATTTCGGTCCTTATGTTGATATCGTGCCCAACGCTCCCGAATTGGGAGACAAGATGGTGGGAGAGACGTTTCACATAGTCCCCGGCGCTTATGTCCGCGAGGTTCTCGGATTGATAGAGCATCTCATGGGCCAGCACCATGGACCTGATGCGAGACTTGGCGTCTTCGAGCATACGTCGTTGGTTGTCGTCCGAGGCGTATCCGGCCTGAAGATTGAGCAAGCTGCTTATGACCGCAAGGTTGTTTTTTACCCGGTGGTGGATTTCACGAAGGAGGACATCCTTTTCTTTGAGTGAGGCGGCTATGATGTCTTCGGCGCGTTTGCGTTCGGTGATATCCACACCGACCCCACGCACGCCTACTATCTTGCCCTCCGCCACGACGGGAGAAGAATATGCCAGAATGGAAAAAACGGTGCCGTCCTTTCTTATGCAGTTGTATACATTGCCGCTGCTCTTTTCTCCTTTAAGGATACGGGCCATGTTCTCGGACATTCTTTCCCGGTCTTCCGGCGAGAAGACATCGCCGAAGCTTACGCCGCCGTGGAACTCGTCCATGGTGTAGCCCGTAGCATCGCCTGCGGCCTCGTTGATAAACGAGAACTTTCCCGTTAAGTCCATCTCATATATAAACTGCGGGACAAGTGACGCAATTTCCCTGAATCTTTGTTCGCTCTCCCTTAACTGTTCCTCAACCCTCATTTTGTCTTCAAGCGTGGCCTTGATCCGTTCTTCCGACTTCTTCCGCTCGGTGATGTCCGTTGTAAAGGCCACGAAACCCGGTCGTCCCTCCCATGTTATGGGTACCGGATTGGTTTCCAACCAAATGATGCCGCCGTCGGCCGTGACTATTCGGAAGTTGTACCTCCACGGCGCATCTTCCCCTCGGGTCCGTCTCAGATGGTAGTCCATTACTCTGTCAACGTCGTCGGGAAAGACGAATTTTGTAAACGGTTGATATAGGACCTCCTCGTCGGAATATCCGCTGATCTCCATCGCGTATCGATTCACAAATTTAATGACGCCGTCCTGAATCACGTATACCAACTCCCGGACATTCTCCACCATCAGGCGGTATTTCTCCTCGGATTCTCTAAGCGAATCCTCGGCTTTCTTTTTGTCCGTTATGTCGCGAACGTACTCCACAACTCCCACCAATTTTCCGGTCCTTGTATCGTTCAACGGAAAGGAGTACAGGTCCACCCATCCTCCGAACCGTCCCCCGGACATCGTCCATTTGATCTCCCTGCGAGCCGGTGCCTGCGTCTCGATGGTCTCCTTAACCGGACAGATTTCACACGGTTCGGTACGACCGTGGTATGCCTCATAGCATTTCTTGCCCACCAGCGGCATCGAATGCGCCCATCCGCGCTCCATGGCCGCATTGGCACGCAGAATGTTGAAATCGGTATCCCCGATATTCAATCCGTCCTGTATGCTCTCAAACAACAAATTCAGGAAAACCTCCCGATCCCGAAGTCCGTCTTCGATCTCCTTTAGGCGGGTGACGTCCCGCGCCGCTCCTCCAAGTCCCAAGAAGCTTCCGACGTCGTCGAAAACCGGGAAGGTCATAACGTCGAGCACGGTCTTGCGACCACATGATTCCACGACGAGTTCCTCGATTCGATTAGGCTCGAGGGACTTCAGGACCTCTTCATCGCTTATGCGCAATTGCTCCGCAGCGGCGCCGTCGAAAAGGTCGTCGTCCATCAGACCGACGGTCCCATTGCGGCTTAGACCGGTCAATTTCTCCGTGGCATTGTTTACAAGCACGTATCGGCGATCGGGGTCCTTTAAGAATACCGCGTCGGGCATGGCTTCCACGAGGGAACCCAAGATGCGCGCCTTTTCCATCAAAGCCGTCTCTTGGATCTTTCGTTCCGTTATATCCGCGGCAACATGCACACAGCCCTTCAATCCGCCGCCGGGATCCATGATCGGAGAAACCGTTACGAGAAAAGTCCTGCCCAGCTTCTCGATAAAGACCTCTTCCGAATGTTTGCTTATGTCGTCGGATAGCTTATCGAACGGACACAAAGCCGGGCGTTCCTCTACTCCGTGAACGGACCTGAAGCAGAAAGTGCCGGCGGCTTCCTCCACCGATAGTCCGAACGCATCGGCCGCGGCCCTGTTGAGTCGGACAATCCTTTGCCGGTCGTCCAAAATCATGATGAGATCGGGCACGGCATCAAATGTTTTTTCCCAGTCTTGTTTTGCCTGGAGAAGTTCCTGTTCCATCTTCTTTTGGTAGGAGACGTCCCGCATTATGGCAAGCACATGGACCCGTTCGTTCTCTTGATGCACCACTGAAGTGGAGATAGAGAGACTTCGTTCGGCGCCTTCTTTGGTCGTAATAACCCATTCCTCGGCTCTGAGGTCGTCACCGACACGCATGCGGCCCATGCGTTCCTCGGCCCGTCGGCGGACTTCCGGATCGGGGTACACGCATTGGTACCAGCCGGATCGATTGATTTCCTCAATGGTGTATCCGGTCAATTCCTCCATGCGACTGTTCCAGTGGGTGAATCGAACGTAAGGTTCCTCGGAGATGTTGTGGCATACGGCAAACCCGTCGGCCGCCTTTTGCACAAGGCTTTCCATCAGGGAGAAATCCGCCAGCAATGCCTGTTCGGCCCTTTTCCTGTCGGTAATATCGTCAAAGACGCCCAGGACCCCGACAACTCGTCCTTGCCCGTCCCGGTAAGGCACTCTGGTTGTATGCCTCCATCGATCTCTTCCGCCCAGCGTATAGGGTTCTTCCGCATGACGAGCGATGCCTGATGACATGCAGGCCTGATCCGCATCCTTGTATGCCTCTGCCGATTCCGGAGGATAGAAGGCGGAATCGTCCGTTCCGGCGACCCGTTCCGGCTCCATACCCAAATCTGCGGCATAAACGGCATTCACGGAAAGATAGATGGAATTGCGGTCCTTGATAAAGATGCGCTGCGGCAGGTGATCCACCAAACCGACGTGGCGGTCCTCGCTCCTCCGCAAGGCATCTTCCGTATCTTTACGGTCGGTTATGTCGGTATAGGAGCCCACTATTCTCAGCGGTCGACCTTCGCCGTCAGCGGCAACGGTCTTTCCCCGCCCGAGTATCCATCGCCCGGCCCCATCCCGGTGCCTGATGCGGAACTCTATCGTGAAGTTATCGGTTTTCCCGGATAGGCAATCGTCGTAAACTTTGCGTACGCGTTCCCTGTCGTCCGCGTGTACCGCTTCCAGCCAAGCCGAAAAGTGATCGAGGGATTGCCCCGGTTCCAGCCCCAGCAAGGAGATACAATTCGGACTGTAATAGGTCTTACCCGTTGCAACGTCCCAGTCCCAGATTCCTTCGTCGGTGGCCTGCATGACCAGGCGGAACCTTTCCTCACTCTCTCTTACTCGCTGGTCCGCCTTGTGCCGGTACAAGGCCGTTTCGACGGTACTTCTCAGTTCGAGAAAACCCACCGGTTTGGCGAGGTACCCGTACGGCTCGGTAATCTTGGCCCTTTCGACCACGTCTTTTTCGGCGTAGCCGGACAAGAACACCACAGGAATGTTGACTCGGGCGCGAATCCTCGCGGCTGCCTCGATTCCGTCCATCTCTCCCGCCAACTTTATGTCCATAAGAATTAGATCGGGCTTGTCTTTCTCGGCTCGCTCGACGGCCTCCTCGCCGGTTGAGACCATGCCGGCCGTTTCATAACCCAAGCTTTCCAGGATTCGAGCCATGTCCACGGCCAGTAGGACATGATCTTCGCAAATTAAAATTCTTGGACACAAGTCTTTTCCGGGCTCTTTCGGCATGACGGCACCTCGAACCGCGCTTCGTGATCGCAAACAACTTGAGATCCGTTAGGCGTGCAAATAATCAGAGTCAGCTAAGCCGGTTTGCCGAAAAAAAGCAACTATAATAAAGGGCCGGCTTGGTCGTTTCCCCGGGCTATTGGTAGAATATCTATGCATGCCGATCAGAGGGTCAAAGAATAACTTGAGACGGTTGAGAACGGTGGACAAATTTAGCTTGAACTCTTGAAGTCACCATCGTCTAAATTCGTTGCGGATACGTGAAAGCGGCTGAGTGCGAAAACAACGACGGCCGCTGTGGAACGCGCAGGAGTCTCTAACGCCGGTGTCGTCTATTTTGTGAAAGCCCGTTATTCCGGATCGGAATCCGTCGATGCGATCACTCCCGGTGATCCCCCCGTTAAAGGCAATGCCGTAGATTTAAGGGAATGTCCGGACACAATAATGCGTCGTGTCGGAGAGTCGGCCCGTACGGGACTTGTCGCCGGCGAAGGGCTAGCCGCAATCGGCCCCCTGCATGAAACCCCGTTCTTCCATGAGCAGTTCCAAGCGTCGTCGAACACCGCGTCCGTCCAACATCCACATGGGGGCCGCGAGTTCTTCCTGGTGCGGGTCGGAGGTGAATCTGTGGATCACCACGGACCGGGGGAGGTTTCCCAATACCGCAAGCGTGGCCTCCGCGGCTTCCTGCTCGGTCAAAGGTTGGTACAGGCCTTGCCGGAACATGGTTTCCAGGGGTGTGCCTTTGATAACGTACAGAGGGTGGAGCTTGGCTCCCTGAATGCCTGCGGCCGCGGCCAAACGCGCTGTCTTCACCATGTCGTCCGTCGATTCCCCCGGGAGGCCCAAGATGAGGTGCGCCACAACTTGGATGTTCCTGGAGAGGGTCCGCTCCACCGCATCAAAGAAGGCATCCGGTCCATGCCCCCTGTTGACGCGACGCAGGGTTTCGGCATGAGCCGATTGGAGCCCATATTCCATCCACACCAAGCGGTTTCGGGCCTTTTCGGCTATGAGGTCGAGCACGTCGTCGGAAACGCAGTCCGGCCGCGTACCGATAGATAGCCCGACCGTTTCGGGCCTTGCCAGTGCAGCCGAATAGATCCGATCAAGGGTATCGAGGTCCGCGTACGTGTTGGTGAATGATTGAAAATAGGCTATAAACTTCCGGCATTTGTAGCGTTTCTTCAGAAATTCCATGGCCCGGTCCATTTGCTGTTCTATGGATAGTCCGTCTGCGTACGCGCCCGTTCCGGAACCTCTCGGGTTGCAGTATATGCACCCGCCTCGGCCTATCGTGCCGTCTCGATTGGGGCAGTTGAGACCCGCGTCCAGGGTAATCTTGCGTACCGATTCGCCGAACATGGACTTGAGCCGGGATGAAAGAGATCTGTACCTCCGGACCATATATGCGCCTCACCTAAGCTTGTGAAAAAACGGTGGGTCCGATATCATCGGATCGACGGATCCGCAGCCGGACTCGAAGCATTATACGTCCGTCGTATAAGGACTTTCCACAGCAAGTCCCTCACCCGGCAATCTCAACTCTTTGAAATCTTTTTCTCCAATGGAGCCTTAGTCTTGAAATCCAATGTGTTCTTCGTTTGCAGCGAATGCGGTAAGCAACACGTGAAATGGATGGGCCGCTGCCCCGGTTGCGGCGAGTGGAACACGTTGGTCGAGAAGGAAGGGACGATCAACACTAAGGCCGCAGGGCGAGTTTTGCTCCCCGCGGATGGTTCGAGCGGGGTCCGCCCCATAACATCGATTCAGGGATTCTCGGAACAGCGGATTAGGACCGGCATCGGAGAATTGGACAGGGTGCTGGGCGGGGGTATGGTCAAGCGGAGCGTGGTTCTCGTGGGTGGGGACCCGGGCATCGGAAAGAGCACTTTACTGATGCAGGCCATGGGCGCCCTGGCCGACGCGGGCGAAAGAGTGCTCTACATCTCCGGGGAAGAATCCGCGGAGCAGCTCAAACTCAGAGCAGACCGGCTGAACGGTGCTGGTGAAAGTTTTCTCGTATTGACGGAGAATCGGCTGGAAGAAGCGCTGGCCGCGATGGAAACCGCGCAGGTCTCGATTATCGTGTTGGATTCGGTGCAATCAATATACACCAGGTCGGTCGAATCCGCGCCGGGAAGCTCCGCGCAGGTGCGCTTGGCTGCCGGCAAAGTCATCGACGTTATAAAAAGAGGTGAATCCGCGTGTTTCATCATCGGCCACGTCACTAAGGACGGCATCATCGCCGGCCCCAAGGTGCTGGAGCACATGGTCGATACCGTCCTGTATTTCGAGGGGGAGCGCAATCACCCCTATCGCATACTCCGGGCGGTCAAGAACCGTTTCGGATCTGCCAGCGAAATAGGGGTATTCGAGATGGGAGACGCCGGCTTGGTGGAAGTCTCCAATCCCTCGGCGCTATTTCTCGCTGAGCGGCCCATGAAGGTGTCCGGTTAGACGGTAACCGCGCTGGTGGAAGGCACCAGGCCCATTTTGGCGGAGATCCAAGCCCTCGTCTCAGGTCCTGTGCCGGGACAAGGAAGGCGGACCTGCCTGGGGACCGATTCCCAGCGCCTGGCCCTCATGATTGCCGTTTTGGAAAAGAAACTTGGGCTTGTCCTTGGAGACCAGGACATCTTTCTGAACGCGGTGGGAGGCGTCCGGGCCGTCGAGCCCTCCACGGACCTTGCAGTCGTCGCGTCGCTTATTTCATCGTTTGCCGACGATGCCGTGCCTCCCGGCACCGTAGTGTTCGGTGAGGTGGGACTGGCGGGAGAAGTGCGCCGTGTATCCAAAGCGGACGCTCGAGTGGGGGAAGCGGCGAGGCTGGGCTTTCGACGCATCATAGTACCGGGCTCCAACGTGGATGCTTCACGCCCCCCGGAGGTTTCCGTAGTGGGGATCTCACACGTCTCGGAGCTGGGACTGGCCCTGTTCGAAAGGTGATATCGGGGATTGACGGGCACGCGGTCATTGATCGTAAATCTCCAGGGACCGACTCGCTGGATAGGAACAAAAGTGAACTCGGAAATAGATGTAGGCGCCAGAGTAAGGTCGTTCAGAAAAAAGCGAGGGATGACCCTGATCGAGTTGTCCAAA
>JAZDOF010000809.1:0-5989 GCA_043799015.1 Pseudomonadota bacterium
GGACAACGGAATATCGACCACGTCGTCTCCCACGACCGCCACCCGCTCGGGCGACAGTCGGAGATCCGAGAGCAGTTGGTCGAGCACCTTGCGTTTGTCCTTGATTCCCTGGTACAGCAACGTAATACCGAGGTCGGCCGCCCTTTTCGCCACCGCTTCGGAAGTTCGACCGGTAACGAACGCGATCTCCAAATCAAACCTCTTAGCAATCTTTATACCATGTCCGTCTCTTACATCAAAGGATTTTATCTCAAGGTCGTTGCTGCCGAAGGAAACGCGGCCGTCAGTCAGCACTCCGTCAACATCAAGAATCAGCAAACGTATTTCCGCAAGACGTTTCGCGAGCTCATCACCGGCAAAAACCTCACGACTCATACCTTGGGTCCCAACTACCCCGTCGGAAGCGCCGGCTCCGGCCGAACGCACATTTTCCGTTCTGTGGACCACGTCATAGATGTCTCTCAGCGAGCGAGCGAGGCCCTCCAAATCGTCCAATCTCAACGAATTGGGACCATCGCACAGGGCATTGTCGGGGTCCGGATGCACCTCCATGAATACCCCGTCGGCCCCTGCGGCCGTTGCGGCCCGAGCCAAGTGCGGCACCAGCGAACGGTCCCCGCCCGAGCGCCCATCGCCTCGCCCGGGAAACTGTGCCGAATGGGTAGCATCGAAGACCACGGGAAAGCCGAACCGCTTCATTCGTACGATGGACCTCATGTCCGCGACGATGTCGCCATAGCCGAACCCTGCACCGCGTTCGGTAAGCATTACGTTGTTATTCCCCGTGCTTATTATCTTTTGCAGAGCGTGCCACATGTCTTCCGGACTCAGGAATTGACCCTTCTTAAGGTTTACCGCCTTGCCTGTACGTCCCGCGGCGGTGAGTATATCGGTCTGCCTGCTGAGGAAGGCCGGTATCTGTATGATGTCGAGCACCTCAGCGGCAGCGACGGCTTGCTCCGGGGAATGCACGTCCGAGAGGATCGGCAGCCCCGTCTCGCGTCGAACGCGGTCCAGGACGGCAAGGCCGGCCTCCAGCCCCGGTCCCCTGAACGAGTCGACGGAAGTGCGATTGGCCTTATCAAAGGAGGCCTTGAATATGACCGGCAGTTCCAAAATCCTGCCGACCCTTGCCGCCTCCAGCGCCACGGCCATGGTGATTTCCTCGGTCTCGATAACGCAAGGACCTACGATGAGGAAGAGCCCCTCGCCTGCGCCGAATCGTTTGCCGGCCGCTTCAACGAATGTGGATTGAAATGAGACCTCGTTCATTGCCGGTAACTCCTATCCTTCAGTCGCCGCCGGAGCGACGCGAGTCGGTTCCATCATTGCATCTCTTCGATCTTGAACTCGAGTTGTCCCAGGTACGATATGACGTTGAGGTGTTTTTCCACATCGCCATAGAGCAGGGTAACATGTGACGCATCGACGGGAAGTTGGTTCATGAGCGGGTCGCCCGTAAACCAATCGGTGCCGGACCAATAGGTTACCCACGCGTGGTAATAGAACCCGTCGTCCTGGTACACGAGGCCCAAGGCCATTCGTGCCGGCAAACCCACGGCCCTTGCCAGGGCAACGGCCAGGACCGCGTGTTCGTTACAGTCGCCGTGCCTCGTCCGCAGGACGGTTAGGGCATCCGGGACGGTGGGAACGGGGACCTTTTTGAGGTTCTTGTAAACCCATTCATTGATGAGCTGTGCCGCCTTTACAGGGTCCTTTTCGTTCCCCACTATTTCCTTGGCCTTATCGATCACTTCGGTATGATCACTTACGATGAATCTGGACGACACCAAGAATTGAGCGACCTTGGCGTCCTTGCAGGGCAAGACGTACGATGCCTTTGGGAGTTGCTCCTTCGTGACCACGACCTTCAGATCGGACGACTTCTGTCGAAACGTGTCTTCCGCAATATCCAGGTTACCACCCCTGGTGACGGCCAATTTCAGCTTGGTCAGGTTGCGGGGGTTCGGTATGGGACGGTCCGTGGACACGTTGGAAAGCATTACTATGTCCGGCAGGTTTTTCGGACCGGAAACTAGACGAGCGATCTCGTCTTTGTCGGACCTGATGACCGTGATGTCCAACGGTAAGCGCCCTTTGAGGAGCCGGCCTTCCTTGTCCACCCACATCCCCACATCCGCGTTGCGGAACAACGCCTTTACCAGCCATGCTTCCGTTTTTCGACCGCTAACCTCCATGTCGGCTTTTTGCACGACCTTTATGATCGCGTCCGACTTGGCTCCTTCAAACGGATCGAACACGGGAAACTTCATTTCGTCTCCGACCTGGAGACCGGTGAGCGGTACGGGCAACCCCAAGGAGCGGGACATTCTGGGGGCTTCGAAAAGCTTCATGCGCCTAACGCCCCCGCCCTGGGCCTTCGGTACGTCCAAAACCAGGTCTCTACCATCCATTCGTCCCGTCTGATCGAACGACACGATCCCCGAGGAAATCCTCAGCTTGAAGGACTTGAGGCGAAATTCACCGTCCACGTCGGCCGCGCTTTCGATTTTCACCGGCTTGAGTTGCCCTTGTATATTGAGGGACAGGTTCAGGTCGTCCCGAAGGGTCCATCCGTCTCCGGTCCTGTATTGCCTAGAACGTCCGAACCCCGAGTACGCTCCGCGAATACGGATCACGAACCAATCGTCCGCCTCGGCTTCGGAAAACCGGATTGGAGATGATGTTTCGCCGAAGGAAGTGAAATATTTGTCTCGGGCGGCCGTGCCGGTCAGGAGAAGGAAGACCGCGAGTACCGATGCGGTTATGACGTAGCTGAAGCCCCTTTGTGCCGACCGGAGCCTAATCTCCATCACGCATCCTTTCCGGGATTCATCCGGGCCTTCACGGCGGCCAATAGGGTTTCGTTGTTCATAAGCACCCGTTCAGCCGAGTCCGGGGTCAACCCCGCGCCGATGAGCACCTGACGCGCACGATCCCGTGTGATGAGGTTCTCAGGCGTGTGCGTGTCGGTATTGACCACCAACAGGGCCCCCGCCTGGGTTGCCGATCCGGCCACATGGCCGTTGGTGATGTTGTGCCCGAGTCGTGCCGATATCTCCAGAAATACCCCTTTTACGGCCGCCAGCTCGGCTTCCTCCTCGGTTAAGAACCCGGGGTGGGCGAGTATGTCCGCGCCGGCTTCGATCGCGGCACGATTGGTCCCCGGCGCCACCGGTTCGACGGGTGACTCGCCGTGTACCACTACGATCACTGCGCCGAGTCGCCGGGCTTGTTGCACCAGACTCGATATCTGCTCGGGGGGCGCGTGTGTGATCTCGGCTCCCGGCATCACCAACGTGTCCTGGAAACGGTTCAGCTCGGACGCGACTTTGACGAGTCTGGGGACCACCCAATCGAGGTTCGAGCCGTCAACATGGTCCGTCAATCCTATGGCTCTATAACCGATCACGTTGGCGCGCCGCGTAAGCTCGCTAGGGTTCAGCGCACCGTCGCTCAGAAAAGTGTGAGTATGAAAGTCGATCATCCCGAATCTCCTCTATGGGACCACGGCATCGGGTCCGCTAAGATCCGCATCGGTGCGGGTGGGTACACGAAAGAACACGCTTTCCCGACCGAATTGTCCCGGGGCGGGTCCGCTCCTCAAGAGATTGTGACATTTGCCGTCGATTCGCAACGGGTAACGTAGAGAGTTGAGGTGAGAAGGGGCAATCGTGCGGCCTTGATGTCGGGTGGGCGTAGGTCGGGGCGGGGTCCATCCCCGCCCTTCTCATTAGGTCCCGTGTGCGGATGAGGATCGAATCCGACTCCGTGGCGCATCGTTTAGAAACGATCTCCTCTACGCGGCTTCCACGCGATCCTCACCCGTGTCGGCGTTATTTCTTTTGAGCACCTCCGGCTCCGCGATCCTCCGGCCTCGAAGGCGGCTGAGGTCCCGGCTGCGGGCGGCCTCCACCCGGAGAGGAGGGCTCCGATGGTCGGTTCATTTGTCGCGGGGCCTGTGCCGGCTCAGGCGGTCGTACGCTCTGAGGCCGCGGCGCCCTCTCCTCACGGCTCGGCTTGGGCATCTGCCGTTCGGGTTGCACCTGTGGTCTGGGCTCCCTGGGCCGTTCCGCCGGCTGAGTTCGGGGCTCCGGGCTAGGCTCACGTCGTATCTCGCGTGGAGGGGTAGGGCGGTCCGCCTCGGGGCGTGACCTTTCCGGTCGCGGCATCACCTGTTCCGGCCTTCGCACCGGCTCCTGTCGGCTTTGGGGTGTGGGTGCGACCCGGCGCTCCGCCGGCGCGGGGTCCGGCGGCCGCTGTATTTCCGGTCGGCGCACGTCCGGCGGTCGAGGAGACTCGGGTTTGGGTCGAACGCTTTCGTCGATTCGCCTCGAAGGCGCGGTATCCCTTTTCGGCGGTTCAGGGGGTCTAACCTGTTCAACGGGCGGTCGGACGGGCGCGGGCCTAGTCTCGGGCGCGGGTTTACGAACATCCTCCGGTCTTACTACCGGTTGAGGCTGGTCTCTCTTCGGGGGTTCAGGGGGTTTCAACCCCTCGGCCGGCTGACGAGGCGGTTGAACTTGTTCCGGTCTTCTTCCCGGTTCCTGACCGGGTTTGCCTCGGTCCAAGCGATCCTGGGGGCGACCTTCCGGGAGCGTGGTGGTGGGGGG
The DNA here is from genome assembly GCA_043799015.1 of Pseudomonadota bacterium. Lineage (GTDB taxonomy): Bacteria > Desulfobacterota > Desulfomonilia > Desulfomonilales > Desulfomonilaceae > JAZDOF01. The sequence goes on from JAZDOF010000809.1 coordinate 4,614, forward strand.
CCTATCCTTCGGGTCAGGGCCGGCAGGTTGGGGCTGAAGCTTCACTGGAGGCTCCTGTCCTTTAGAAGGCTCGGGTCCGCGCCGGCCGGCGTCTCCTTGGTCTTTTGGCGGACGGTCCCCGGGCACAAGCGGTTGGAGAGACGGCTGAGTCGTTCCCGGTGGGGCTTGGGGCCCTCCGCGCATTCCCGGCTTGCTCCCGTCTTCAGGGTGACGTCCGGGGACCACGCCGGGCATCGGGGGCTCGCCGCCGACATGAGGTCTTACTCCCGGTGGAATGATGCCGGGGGCAGACGGGACCGTTCCGCCGGAAGGTATCTCGGGTTGGGCCTTTTTCATGGTATCCGGGGTCGGTTGCGGTCGGCCCGGCTCAGGGCGCCCCCGTTCGATGAGTTGCTTCGCGTCGTTGTGGATCTGTCTTTGAAGCACCGAGAGGGGGTCTTTGGCCCCTTCCACAGGCGGTTGCTTGGTCACGATGTTTTGGAGCTCGTTCACAACCTCTCGGTTCCTATCCGGACCCCTGCCCGCATCGCCGGCGCGTTCGGCGAGAGTGTCGAGCTTGGCCTTCGACTCCTGTATCTCTTTTCTCTTTTGGATGGATTCCTGAAGCTCCTTGGCCTGTTTTTCAAAATCCATGCGCTTGGCGGGGTCGGCCACTCGGGAGAGACCTCCGGTCAACTTGACAAGCTGTTCGGATCCCATGTGGTCCCTGTCCCGCTTCACGGGAAGACGCCCCATGTCGGTACGAAGCTCGTCACGAAGCTTTTCCGCACGTTCGGGGTCCTTCTCGGCGGCAAGCTTGGAGACCAGAGAGCCCAGCTTGCGGTCCTTCTCCGGGATGAACCCCTTGCCGGCCGATAGTTGGGTCATCACGTCATCCAGGTTCTTGCGGAAAGCCAATCGTTCCTGTGGCGATTTCGCCGCGGCCATGTCCGCCCTGATCTCGCCGACCCGGCCGCCTACCACGCCCGCGAATTGACTCTGAAGCTCCACCTGCTTCTTTATGTGACGCTGAAAATCGGCTTGCGCGCCTGCATTCTCATGGGTCAACAGGGCCGAGGAAATGCCCTTGTACAGCCCCGTAGCAGAGTTAGTCCCGCCGGGGAAGCCATGAGACCTTCCCTTGAGACGGGCCGTCTCCGCTTCGTACCTGCCCATTCTCGTCTGAACCCAGCCCTGTCTCAGTCTCAGATCATCCATTTCCCGGCGCGTCGATTGCAGCAGGCCAAAGTTGCCGGCGGCCGAGGCGAGGTAAGCCGCGCGCTCCAGCTCCATCCGTCGGGCTTGCATCTCGGCCATGTAGAAGCGGTCATGGTGCATCACTCGATCGAGAAACACCTGCCGCACGATGACTTCAACGAAGTCGGGACCGGCATGCC